>NZ_AP035882.1:0-97860 GCF_045866025.2 Kitasatospora sp. CMC57
GCTGATGCTCGCCGACGACGCGGACTCCGCAACGGAGGTCTTCGCCGCAGTCCGCAGCGAGATGAACCGCCGCGGGAAGTACCTCGGCAGTCTCAAAGGCGAAGATGGCGCCCCGGTACGGAAGTGGATCCCCGGCGACCCCACCGCGGAGGAAGGGACCGCGGAGTGGGGCCACGGGCCGGCGTGGTTCCTGGTCTTGGATGAGCTCGCCGAACTGCTTCGCCAGGCGCCTGATCTGATCAACGAACTGCTGACCCTCAACCAGGTCGCCCGCGCAATGGGCATCCGCATCATCGCCGCCACCCAGTCGCCGTCCGCGAAGGCGTTCGGCGGGTCCGGCACGGATGCCCGGCAGCAGTACGGCACCCGCATCGGTCTCGGCGTGAACGAGCCGATCACCGTGAACCTGATCCTCGGGCCGGGCGCGTACGGGGCGGGCTGGGCACTCGATGATCTGGACCGGCCCGGCAAGCTGATGATCTCCAACGGGATGCACAAGTATCCGCGCGAGGGCCGGGCCTACTGGATTTCCGACGCGCAGATCGTCACGACCGCCCGCCTCCACGCCAAGGCTGGCCCGGTCACACCCCCGGGCGGCGGCGGCCCCGGTGGACGGTTCCTCAAGTCCGTGCCGTGCTTCCCCGACGGCAGCCGGATCCCTGACAACCGCCTAGCCCTGTGGCAGGCCATCGACCGGCGCGGCGCCGAGGGCATCACCATCAACGGCCTGCTCGGCGAAGGGCTCGTCGGCCTGAACACCCGGACCGCGATCTCGGACCCCATCCAGGCATGGAAGGCCCGGGGCTGGCTCATCGAGATCGGCACCACCGCCGACCGCTCGAAGGTTTTCGCGGTGGCTCGTCACGTTCAGGCTGCCTGACCATCTCGCCCGCCCCGGACACCTGCCGGGGCGGGCACCCACACGAGAGGATGCACCATGCGCCTGCGCCAAGCCCACGCCATCACCACCACACTCGCCGCGCTCGAAGCCACCTTCCCCGACCAGGTCACCGCCTCACCCACTGAGCACGACGACCCCAGCATGGCCATCGTCATCGACGACGACGAGCTCATGGGCTGCATCGAATGCAACGACCCCGACAAGCCCGACCGCGACACCCGGGCGCACTCGTTCTCCCTCGTCCCCGGCCCCGGCGAGTTCGACATCACCGTGGAGATGTGGGAAGGCTTCCCGCTATGGAACCCCCGGGTGCTCATCGAGCAGTTCACCGTCTGGCAGCTCGGCACGGACAACGACCCCGAGCTCACGGGCAAGCCCGGCCAGCAGATCGCCGACACCATCACCGCCAAGGTCCGGGAGTTGGAGGCGCCGCACGTGGCCGCTTACAACGCCCGCGCCACTTCGAGAGGATGAGCGCATGAGCTCCCGCACCATCGTCCGCGCCGTGCAGACCTTCCGGTACTGGCCCGCCCAGTGGGACGCCTGGACCGACACCGGCCAGTACCTGTACTTGGAGTCGGGCACGTGAGAAATCCCTTCCGCCGGCACCGGGCCGCAGCTGCACCACGGCCCAACCCGACCGCGATCTCTGTGATGGAGAACGACCTCCTCGGCATCGCGCCCCAGCCCGGGACCATGGCGGCCCTCGCCGTCGCACTGCGCGGCACGGGGACGTGCCTTACCCACCTGCCCGTGTCGGCGTCCAAGGACCCGGACGGGCCGGCCGACGCCGGGGTCTGCGCTGGCTGCGGCGCCGACATGGTCCTAGGCGACGATGGCACGTGGAGACGCGCGTGACCGCCGAACTGCTGGCGTTCCTGCGGGCCCGCCTCAACGACACCGCACGGAAAGCGCAGGCCGCGATCCGCGACGGGGCGGCACGCTGGCACGCCGAGCTGAACCGCGAGTACGACGGCTACGCGGTGGCCGACGAGCACGGCGAGCCGGTGGCCTACAACGAAGGGGCGCCGAGCATTGCGCAGGCGACTCACATCGCGGAGCACGATCCGGCGCGGGTGCTGGCCGAGGTCGACGCCAAGCGGCGCATCATCGACGAGCACGCCGACGACTTCGGCGACTGCCGAGTCTGCGCCGACCCTGCGACCAGCTCCGACGACGTCGATGGGAACCGAGACTGGTCGCGTACAGCGAAGCCATCACCCTGCCAGACGCTCCGCCTGCTCGCCCTGCCGTACGCCGGCCACCCCGACTACCGGCCCGAGTGGGTGCCCGACAGCTGAGCCGCCCGGCCCGACGGCGGCGCGGGCTGACGGTTGCTCAGCTCGCGTGCCAGGTGACCTTCGCGGCGGACACGCTGAACCCGGGGCCGAAGCCGATCGCCAGCCCGGTCGCCCCGGCCGGCGGCGGGGTGGCGTACGTGCGCTCGAGGACCCGCAGCACGGAGGCGCCGCCCAGGTTGCCGTCCTGGTCGAGGGACTCCCAGGAGTGGACGAGGTCCCCGTCCGACCCGGGGGCCAGGCCGAGGTGCTTGGCGAGGTCGTCCAGGACCGCCGGGCCGCCGGTGTGGGAGACGACGAACTCCAGCGGCCACCGGCCGGCCCGGCCGTCCGGTCTGCCGGCGAGCCACCCGAGAAGAGCCGGGGACATCTCGGCAACCGAGTCAGTGGCGGACTTGTCGGAGTCGAAGTGCACACCCTCCTCGTCGACCCGCTTGCGGTAGCGGTCAACGGTGCCGGGGATCAGGTACTCCCACGTCTCCTCGATGCGCAGCCCCGGCCCGAGCGGCCGGTCCGAGAGCAGCACGGCGATGCCGCAGTCCCCCCACAACGCCTTGTAGATCATCCCTTCGATTGACGTGTCCCCGTGGTGGTAGATCGAGGACAGGGATTCGGCGACGACGAGCAGCACCACGGTGCCGGGGTGGGCGCGGATGTAGTCGGTGGCGAACAACAGACCGTGGGCGCCGCCGCCGCAGCCGAGCTGGGTCATCGGGCGGCGGGCGACGTCCGGGCGCAGCCCGAGCGCTTTGACGAGGTGGGCGTCCAGGCCGGGGACGGCGTCGCCGGTGGAGTGGCTGGTGACCACACAGTCCACCGCGGCGGGAGAGAAGCCGCTCCGGGCGAGGGCGCCGCGGGCGGCGCCGGTGCCCATCCGTAGAACATCGGCGAACGCGATCGTGTTGCGCTGCTCGGCGGTGCGCTCGGCCAGCACGGTGTCCCAGGGCTGGGACATGCGGCGCATGGCGGGCATCTTCCCGACGACGCGCTTCACCACGGCCAAGCGGGGGTGGTCGGGGTGACGGCGGGTCATGTCCTCGAGGATCTGATCGCGGGTCACCAGGTGCTCGGCGAGGTGGGAGAAGGGGCGGCTGACGTACACGGGGGTGGGGCCGGCCATGCGGATGCCTCTGTCTGGTCATGCCGGGCAGGCGGGCGCCCGGCGGGAGTGGCCGGCGGCGGTGCCGGAATGCTGGTGATCAGAAAAGCGCCGATTCGGTGCCCGGGCAAGGGGCGGAAGTCACAACCGGCCCCGGCGCCGCGATTGCCGAGGGCCGGCCGGGGTCTGTCGCGGGCAGGTCAGGCGGCAGCATCCGCCCGGTCCGGGTGAAGGATGAGGAACATCAGCCGGGCCCCCGGAGAGCCGAGCGGCGTCGCGGCCGCGATCTGCACCTGCCTGGCACCACCCAGCCCCATGTGCAGCAGCCGCCGCACATCACCATCCGGCTGCAGGTACGCCTCCCGCGCCCGCTCATACATCGGCCCCGCCACCGGGTCCCGCCGCACCTCCCGCTCAAGCTGCCGCAGCGTCACATTGTCCGGGTACTCCTGGGCGGCCGCCCGCAGCTGCGGCATCACCAGCGGCGCCCACTGCCTCGACCAGTCCACCAACTGCCGCCGCCCGTCCGCCTCCAGCAGCATCCACCGCATCGTGTTCTCCGGCGGCATCCGTTGCGTGAAAACCGCCGCGAACGCCGAGTTCCACGCCAGCAGGTTCCAGCCCTGATCGGTCACGTACGCCGGGTAGGTCATGTTGTCGACCACGTCCTGCCAGTGCGGCCCGACCTGCACCCCGGCCGCCGGGTTCAGCGGATGCGGCGGCTGATGCCCGAACAGATACAGCCACAGCCCCTGCCACTCCATCTCGGTGAAGCGCAGCGTGGTCGCGACCGCGTGACAGAACTCCGGGGTGACACCCCGCAGCACGCCGCGCTCGAACCGCGCGTACGTACCGGGGCTCCGCTCGAGCAGCTCGTCCATCTGATCCTGGGTCACGCCCAAGGCCCGCCGGCCCCGGCCGCCCCGGGGGCGCCCGGCCAGCCCCACCGACTCCGGGCGGAGCTGCGCACGCTTGTGCGCCAGGATCCGCTGCAGGGTCTCGGTGGCGTCAGCGCCGGTCATGGAGGGCCTTCCTGGTCGTCGGTCCGTCACACCCAGGTGGTGGGGGTGAATTACCCGCAGAAACGTCCCCTGTAAATGGGACGGTTGAGGGGGAAACAATCAACGCTCGGAGCGATCATCGGCCACCACGGCGTACACGACAAGTGACAAAGGGCGGCCTAACCTGCGGGGGAGCAGCATGCGCGAGGCCACCAGAATCGGACCCGGACCCATGCAGTCCGTACCGGAAAAGGGAACTGACGGAAACTCAGTTCGAATCCAGGATGCCGAAGAAACGTCTTCCGCCGTCGAACAACCTGACAGAGTCAACCACGCCAACCGCCACCTCGTCCTCGTGCCCGCCCTACCCGTCGAGCAGACCCAGGCGCCCCGGCGGATGCGCCCCACCATCGCCTGCATGCTCGCCGCCGGCCTCGCGATCCCGCCCGGCCGCCGACCGCCTGCGGGCCACCGGAACCCGGTCGTGCGCGAATCGCTTGACGAGAGCACAGAGTGAAGCCATGATCTGGTCAGCTGGTAGTACTCAGCGCACACGCCGTCAAGGGCCGCCCACCGGGCGGCCCTTCGGCGTTCCCGGCCGCCCACACCGAGGGAGGATGCCGTGGCCACCCCCATACTCCTCGCCCCCTCTGACATCGCCGCGCTGCTCAACCGGCCAGTCGGCACGATCTGGCGCTGGGCCCACGAAGGCCGCCTCACCAGCTACGACGGCAAGTACGACTGGACCCAGGTGACCGAGGTCGCCTCCGGAGCCCGCAAGACACCCCCGAAGCCGCAGGCCAGCGTCGGTAGCTGAACCAGGCAGGGGGCGGCCGTGCACCAGGTCACCCAGACGATCCTCCACGACGACGCCGCAGGGCGGACCGGCAACTGCCTCCAGGAAGCCATCGCCTCCGCCCTCGAGCTGCCCCTGGGCCAGGTCCCGCACTTCGCTGAGCACGAAGACTGGGACGACCGGCTGGCCGCCTTTCTGCGCCAGCACGACCGAACCGTCCGGCACCGGCCAGTGGGAACCCCGTGCGCCCTCGCAATCGGCGTCGGCCCCTCGGCCCGCGGCGTCCTGCACTCCGTCGTCCTCGTCGACGGTGCCATCGCCTGGGACCCGCATCCCAGCCGAGCCGGCCTCCTACGGCTCGTCTACATCCTCACGCTCGACCGATCGCCCTGAGCCGGGTGCCGCCGACCGAATCCCCCCGGTCGGCGGCACCCACCCAACACACGGCGGCCGCCCGACACACCGCGGGCCAGCAGCGCCCCCTGATCGCCTGCCCGGACGGCTCTGAGGGGTGCCGCTCCGGGCAGGCCCCGCACAGAACGGGAGCAGCGCCCCATGCCGCACCCCGCCGAGCCGGACCACTGGCACGCCCTGGACGCCCCGTTCACCCCGTACGAGACCTGGCAGCCCGAGCCCGGGACGTGCTCGCGGTGCGGCCGCGCGGCTGAGCGGGGCGAGCACCGCTGGTGGCACCTCGGCGAGCGCTGCCCCGGCCTTGGGCGTCTGGCCGCCCACTTCGTCCCGACGCCACCACCATCACCCTGATCACGGAGCAACCATGAGCGCCGAAGCGCCGCAGACCCGCACCTGGCTCGTCACCCTCGACTCCATCCAGCGCCACGAGCGAACGTTCGAGGCGGCTTACTTCAAGCCTGAGGGCGACCTCACGGTCTTCAAGGACTCGAGGGGCGCCGCGGTCTACGCCGTCCTCACCCAGCGGATCGTCTCCATCGCCCGGCAGTCCGCAGACCAGCCTGCTGTTACCGAACGCGTCAAGGCATCCGGTAGCGCCATCACCAAGGCAGACCTCGACAAGGCCGCCGAGAAAGGCGTGGCAAAAGCCGTCGCCCGGACGGCTCGGTACGGCCGCTGATGACCGACCCGGCCCCGAAGAGCACCACTGCGGCCAGCACGAAGCCGAAGTGCGGCGCCAAGACCCGCCAAGAGGAATCCGCCGACACCTGCGGCCAGATCGCCGGCTGGGGAACGGCGCATCCCGGGACGGGAAGATGCAAGCTGCACGGCGGCAACACCACCAACCAGCGCACCGCGGCCGCCACCGAGATCGCCGAGCGGGAGATCCGCTCCGTCCTCGCCCAGCTCGATGTCGCCCCCGTCGACGACCCGCTCACCGCGCTGACCGTCCTCGCCGGGCAGGTCGTCTCCTGGCAGACCGCGATCGCCACCCTCGTCAACAACCTCGAAGACCGCGTCCGCTACGAAGGCGCGGCCGGCGCCGAACAGCTCCGCGCCGAAGTCGCCCTGTACGAGCGGGCCATGGACCGCACCGGCCACGTCCTCGGCCTCATCGCCAAGCTCAACATCGAAGAGCGCCTCGCGGCCGTCACCGAGGCGCAGGCCGACCGGGTCATCGCCGCGATCGACGCGGCCCTCGCCGCTGCCGGAATCACCGGCCCGCAAGCCGCTCAGGCCCGCCAAGCCGCCGCCCGGCATCTCACCGCAGTGCCCACAGCGTCCTGACCGGCGCACCGAGCTGACCCCAGCCACGACCCGGCCGCACCGAAGGGGACCACGATGGCCCAGATCGCATTCAACGTAGCCCTCGGCAAGGGCGCCTACTACTGCTCCCTGCCTGCGGCGAACGACGCCATCGGGGTCCTCGTGCTCCAGTCGTCGGGGCTCGGTACGGACGCCACGCTGCGGGACTGCGCGACCGTCGCTGCCGTCCTCGGCGCGGCGACCGAGCAGACCACCATGGGACGCAAGATCATCACGTCGGCCACGGCCACCGTCGACAACACCAACGACCGCGTCGGCCTCGACATCGCCGATCAGACGTGGCTTAACGCCCTCGGCGCCACCGTCGGGGCGCTGGTCTTCTACTACGACCCCGACACCACCACCTCGACCGACTCCACCCGGATCCCGATCAGCAAGCACGACTGGTCGATCATCCCGGACGGCTCGGACGCCACCGCAACCATCGCCGACTTCATGCGGATCACGTCCGCAGCCTGACCGGGACACCAGCGCGGGGTGGTGAGCGATGACAGTCCGCTTGTGGATCACCAACGCGGCCCCGCCCTACACCCCGGCAACCCGCCACGGCTCCTGGACCACCGCATCCGGCGAAGACATCCAGCTGCTGGGACGCAAACCGCAGGGCTCGGCCGGCACCTCCTCCATCAGCCTCGCCGCCGGATCCGGCACCCGCAAGGTTCTCCTCCACCGGTCGATCTCCGCCGGTGCCGTCAAAGCCGGCACCATCTCCGGGACCATCCAGTGGATGATCGGCGTCAAGGAGTCCAACGCCCTCCTCGACGCGGTGTGGCACATCCACGCCTGGGTCACCGCCGGGGACTCCGACACCGAACGCGGCGTCCTGCTGTCCAACTACACGGGCAGCACCGAATTCACCACCACCGCCACCGGCACCACCGCCGGCCAGGTCGCCGTGTCGTCCGTCGCCATCCAGACCGGCGACCGGCTGGTCATCGAAATCGGCTACGAGACCTCGACCACCACCGCCGCGAGCTACAGCGCCACCATCAACTACGGCAGCACCGGCACCACCGACCTGGCCGCCACCGACACCGCCGTCACCACCGAGCCCGGCTGGGTCGAGATCACCGGCGCCGACGGGCTGTTCACCGCCGGCTTCTCCACCCTCACCGACGCGTTCACCAGCAGCATCGACAGCAAGTGGACGAAAACCACCAACGTCACCTCCACCGGCGGCCGCGCCCGCATCCCGTGCACCACCACCCTCGAAGACCTGTACACCGCGACCGCCTACGAGATCCAGGGCTCCCAGGTCGCCTTCCAAGTTCCCACCCTCCCGGCCACCGGCGGCGGATCCTCCATCGCGTTCAGCGCCTACCTGTCCGCCGGGCCGACGATCAGCACCACCAACCTCGAATTCGAATACAACCCGGCCACCGGCAACCTGGTCCTGCGCAACAGCGTGGGCGGCAGCGACGCCAGCCCCACCACCCTCACCTACAGCGCCGTCGACCACCTCTGGTGGCGCTTCCGGGAAGCGGCCGGCTCCATCTACATGGAGACCGCCCCCGACGGCTCCACCTGGACCATCCGCCGCACCATCACCCCATCGCAGTGGATGCGCACCGGCACGCTGATCTTCTACTGCGAGGCGCAGCGCGCCAGCGGCACCGCCGACTTCGCCGAGATCGACAGCGTCAACGTCTCGTCCGGGACGACCGTCGCGGTGACGAACGCCGCTGAGGTCGACACCGCGCAGACCATCGGCCGCACCAAGTCCCGCACAGTGGGCAACGCCGCTGAGGTCGACACCGCGCAGACCATCGGCCGCACCAAGTCCCGCACAGTGGGCAACGCCGCTGAGGTCGACACCGCGCAGACCATCGGCCGGACCAAGTCCCGCACAGTGGGCAACGCCGCTGAGGTCGACACCGCGCAGACCATCGGCCGGACCAAGGCGAGAGCGACCGCGACCGCCGCGGCGGTGGAGACGGCCCAACCGATCGGCCGCAGCAAGCGCCTCGCGGTCATCCCCGTCATCGTCGTCGAAACAGCCCAAGGGCTGGCCGCCGCCAAGCGCCTCGCCGTCGCCCCCGCCACCGAGGTGGCGACCGCCGCACCGGTCGGCCGCACGAAGAGCCGTACGGTCCCGACCGTCACCGCCACCGAGACCGCCCAGCCACTCGGCCGGGCCAAGGTGCGCCCCCTCACCCCAGCCCTGGCGGTCGAGGCCGCGCAGCAGCTCGCCCGGAGCAAAAGCCGACCGGTTGCCACCGCGTACGAGATCGCCGCAGCGCAGCCCCCGGGCCGCAGCAAGCGCCTCACCCTCATCGCGGCCGTCGAGATCACCACCGCGATGGCCATCACCACCGCCGGGTTCACCGGCCACGACCTGACCGTCACCGTCCGCCCCATCCCCGGCGCCTGGACCGTCACCCCCGCCACCGGCCGCTGGACCGCCAGACCGCTGCCCGCCCGGTGGCAGCCCCGCAGCGACTGAAGCGACCCACGGAGGCGACAGTGCACACCATCCGCGCCGAGTCCCGCGAGTACGTGCCCTACGCCGTCACCGCCACCGTCGCCGGCGCCCCCCACAACCCCACCGCCGACCTGGTCGAGTTCCGGTTCAGCCCCGTCGGCACCGATGCCACCCTCGCCACCTGGCACACCGGCAGCTGGGACCCCACCCCTAACCCCGGCACCAGCGTCTACACCGCACTGTGCCTCGTCGGCCCCGGAGGCACCGTCACCCTCCCCGCCGGCCACTACAACTGCGACGTGCGCATCACCGACAACCCCGAGGCCCCCGTCATGGGCCCCTTCCTCCTCAACGTCACCACCTGACCACCACCCAGCTCCTGCCCCCTCCAGGAGACCGCTGTGCGCACCGACCCGCTCCTCCTCGCCGCGAAGCGCCTCGCAGCCCCGCCCCTGGACGTGTTCGCAGCCCTTGGCTATGTCCCCACCCCGAAGCAGCAGGAGTTCCACGACGCCGAGGAGTTCGACGTCCTGTATGGCGGCGCAGCGGGCGGCGGCAAGACCAAGGCCTTGGTCATGGACTCCATCCTTGACTGCGTCCTGTATCCGGGCCTGCGCGTCGGGGCGTTCCGCCGCACCTACGGCGAGCTCAAGGAGTCCCTGATCGCGGAGCTCGCGCAGGTCGAGTTCGCGAAGGCCGTCGGCGCCCGGTGGAACGGCACCGAGTACGAGCTGCGGTTCCCCAACGGGGCGCTGATCATGTTCCGGTACGCGGAGAGCCTCCAGGACGCCACCCGCCGACAGGGCGGCCAGTACCAGAAGCTGGTCTTCGACGAGCGGACCCTCACCCCGCCCGACGTTTGCAGCTTCCTCGAATCCCGCCTGCGCTCCGGGCGCCGCGACATCCCTGTCCTCGGGATCCGCTCCGGCACCAACCCCGGCGGCACCGGCCACGGCGCCGTCAAGACCCGCTACATCAAGCCCACCGGCTACGGCGAGAAGGTCATCACCGACGTCCGCGGCCGCACGGTGCGCTTCATCCCCTCCAAGCTGTCCGACAACCCGCACGTCAACCCCGAGTACGCCGCCGACCTGCAAGCCCTCGACGGGAAACTCCGCTCCGCCTTCCTGGACGGTGACTGGGACGTGTTCGCCGGCCAGATGTTCCCCGAGCTCAAGCGCGACCGGCACGTCGTCCCGCCGATCGCCCTGCCGGCCACCTGGCGGCGCTACAACGGCGTCGACTGGGGCTTCACCAACCCGTGGGCGGTCCTGTGGGCCGCGGTCGACGAGGACGGCCGCGTCTGGTTCTATCGCGAGCTGTACCAGCGGCAGGTCGGAGAAGCCGACCAGGCGCAGAAGATCCTCGCCGCCGAGGACGACGGAGAGAACATCGCCGTCCGGTACGCCGACGACGCGATGTGGGCGACCCGCGGCGACGCCAAGGCGATTGCCACCGTCTACGCCGAGAACGGCGTGCACCTGGAGAAAGCCGGCAAGGGCGACGGGTCCCGCGTCACCGGCTGGCAGCGCATGCGCTCCTACCTCGCCGAGGGCCCGGCATGCCCGCACCATCGGGCACTCGGCCAGGACACCTGCCCGATGCTGCACATCTTCTCCACCCTCCCCGAGTTCTTCCGGGAACTGTCCGACCTGCCACACGCCACCAAGGGCAACCCCGAGGACGCCGACACCGCCGCCGACGACCACCTCGCCGACGCCGCCCGCTACCTGCTGATCAACCTCGGCTCCGGCCCGGACTTCCCGATCCTCGACGACCTCGAGCAGCCCGCCGCACCCGGGACGCTCAGCCTGCTCACCCCCACCGTGGCCTTCCGGCCCGACCACACCACCCCGGCCACCAACTGGTGGGACGAGGACGACGATGCGCCACGAGCAGGGGGGACGGTGACCGAGCCATGGGCCTGAAGGACTGGTGGAGGGGCGTCACCGGAACCGGTGGCGAGGAGATCCTCGAGAAGGCCGGCAACGCCCCGGCCCGGCTTCCGGAGCGCACCGGCTACGAGTACGGCATCCCCGACGCCGGGCTGACCGAGTGCAACCAGCGGATGGGCGCCGCCACCGGCACCGACCGGCGCACCATGCTCACCCAGCTCCGCGAGGCCTACCTCGCGTGCACCTGGTCCTGGTCGGCGATCAACGCCGTGGCCCGCACCGTCACCGCCGGTGGCCTCATCACCGACTGGGACGGCGATGACAACGACGGCACCAAGGACATCCCGGACAAGCCCGCCGAGGTCCTCAACCTCGAGCGGATGCTCGCCTACTGCAACCCGCAAGAGGACATCCGCCAGATCCTGCGCGGCGTCATCACCGACCTCCTCGTCTTCGGTGACGCGTTCCTCGAGGTCGTCCGCGTCGGCAGGCAGCCCGTCGCCCTGTACTCCCTCGACGCGCCGTCAATGTTTCCCACCGCCGACGCCCACGGTCAGATCACCGGCTACGTGCAGGTCACCGAACTCGGCCAGCGCGCCGAGTTCGACCCCGAGGACGTCATCCACATCTCCCTGGACTCCCCGCAGTCCTCCATCTTCGGGGTCTCCCCGACACAGGCCGCCCTCCTGCCGATCATGGGATGGCTTTTCGCCTCAGGGACCACGAAGGAGCTGTTCAAGCGCGGGAACCCCTCCGAGATCCACGTCGACATGCCCGCCGGTACGTCCCCCTCGGACGTGAACCGCTGGGTCGCCCAGTACATGACCCGCAACGTCGGCTCCCGCAACATCGGCACCCCCGTGATGACCCGCGGCGGCGCCACCGTCAACGAGCTCAACTCCTCCCGCACCATCGACTACCTCGCCTACATCGACCAGAAGCGCGACGAGATCCTCGCCTGCTACGGCGTCCCCCCGGCCAAGGTCGGCGTCATCGAGTCCGGCAACCTCGGCGGCGGCACCGGCGAAGCCCAGGACCGCACCTTCATGGTCAACACCGTGCAGCCGCTCGGCGAACTCGTCCTGGAGAAACTCAACTGGCACCTCGCCCGCCTCGGCTTCGGCGTCACCGGCTGGAAGCTCAAGTTCGGCGAGGTCGACATGCGGGACTCCGAGACCGTCGAGAAGATCCGCGACATCCGGGTCCGCAACGGCTCCTGGACCCTCAACCGCTACCGCACCGAGATCGGCGAGCCCCCCGTCGACGGCGGCAACGACTCGGTCCTCATCGACCGGGAGAACCTGGTGCGCTGGGACGACATCGACGCCCTCTCCAAGGCCAACGTCGCCAACAAACTCCGCGGCACCGCACTGGAGCCCGGCGACCCGGTCCCCGGCGAACCGCTCGCGCTGGAGAAGCCCGAACCGCAGCCGGTGCCCGCCGCGCTGCAGCTCGCCCCACCCGGCAACCCCGACGGCAGCGACCCGGCCCGACCGGACGACACCACCGTGCCCACGCCGCCCCGCCCGGGCGACAAGGACGAGGACGAAGAGGATCCGCAGGAAGCGTGGCGGGCCGCGTACCGCCAGCGCCTCGCCGAAGCCCTCGCCACCCTCCCCGCCGCAGCATGAGCACCCCCGACGGAACGCCGCCGGGCCCCGACAGCCCCGCGCCGGCGCCGGATTCCGGCTGGCCGCCGCCCGGCACCACCACCGCCCCCTACCCGCCGCTACCCGGCCGGGGCCTGACCGTCGACCAGGCCGCACCGCTGACCACCCGGCACGTCGACTGACCGAAGGGGGAGCGCCCGGTGACCGGCACCCCCGATTACAGCGACCACTGCATGATCGCCCTCTACCCGCCGCCCGAGGCCGCCCGCAACCTCGCCGTGCCCGGCGGCCTCGACCCCGCCGACCTGCACGTCACCGTCGCCTACCTCGGCCCCGCCGACGCCATCGACGCCGGCCGCCTCAACACCCTCACCGCCGCCCTCGCCACCCGGCCGCCCATCACCGCCACCCTCGCCGGGCACGCCCGCTTCACCGGCGGCGACAAGGACGTGTGCGTCGCCCTCGTCGACTCACCCGCCCTCGAGGACCTGCACCGCGACGTCACCGACGCACTCACCGCGGCCGCCATCACCTTCCCCCGCGACCACGGCTACACCGCGCACACCACCCTCACCTACCTCGACCCCGACCAGGCGGCGCCCCTGGACCGGCTCCCCGCCACCGACGTCACCTTCACCGCGCTGTCCGTCGTCCACGGCACCACCCGCACCGACCACCCCCTGCACGACCCCAGCCCCGCCGAAGCCGCCCGCCACGCCTACGCCACCGGCTGGGCATCCTCCGGCGGCCCCCTCACCGACCGCGTCCGCGAAGGCTGCCGCACCGCCGTCGCCCTCGCCACCGAACACCCCCACGACCAGCACCTGCTCGAAGTGACCGTCGACCTCGGCCGCCTCGAAGGCACATGGGCGCTGCTCTTCCACCGCCGCGACACCCACCTGCGCCAGCACACCACACAGGTCGACGACGCCTGGGCCGACCTCTTCACCCCCGAAGCCCTCCAGCGCCTCGTCGCCGACCTGCGCCGCAACACCCTCGGCATCCTCGAAGCCGACGCCGCCCACGACCGGACCACCGACACCCTGACGCTGGCCTCCGCCACCAGCACCGCGATCCTCCAGGCCATCGGCACCTTCACCCAGTGGGACCAGCTCCGCCGGGCCCTGCTCGCGGCCCTGCGCGCGGGCCGCGCCGAAGGCATCGTCAACGCCGTCGCACTCGCCGCCGAACGCGCCCGCCACCGCGGCCTCGACTGGGACACCGCCTACACCCACACCCACGCCGCCGTCACCGCCGACCTCGACGACAGCTGGGCAGACACCACCACCTGGACCAGCCGCCTCATCGGCCGGGCCGCCACCCGCCTCGCCCGCACCCTCGCCGCCCTCGCAGCAGCCGGAGCGTCCTTCGCCGACATGCTCACCGCAGCGACCGCCATCCTCGGCCGCGGCAGCCCCGACGTCCCCTTCGTCACCGACTGGGCGATGACCACCGCCGCCGCAGGCGGCGCCCGGGCCCTCTACACCGCCAGCGCCGCCGGACAGATCGACGTCGTCACCGTCGGCGACGGCCACGTCTGCGCCACCCCCTGCCAGGACGCCGAAGCCAACGGCCCCTGGTTCCCCGAGCAGCTACCCCACCTGCCACTGCACCCCGCCTGCCGCTGCACCTACGCCGCCGACCTCTACCTCACCCCGTACGAGCCCTGGTTCGCTGACCACACCTCACCCCCTGGAGAGCCCCGGTGACCAGCTACCGGCCCGCACGGACCCTGTTCAACCTCAAGGGATCCGGCACCACCACGACCCTCACCGCCTCCGGCACCAGCGGCGCCATCGACATCGGCGACAGCCTCTGCCTGTGGCTCGCCGTCACCGTCGCCGGGACCGTGACCGGCACCAGCCCCACCCTCGACGTTCAGATCGACCTGCAGGACGTGGACGGGAACTGGTACGCGCAGGCCGCCAAGATCACCCAGCTGACTGCGGCCGGAGCCGGCCACGTCTCCGTCGGCCTCGACATGAACGGCGCCGCCGCCATCACACTGCCCCGCACCGTCCGCGTCACCTGGACCATCGGCGGCACCGCCACCCCGACCTTCCCCCAGACGTCCATCAGCCTCACCGGCCGCTGACCGACCCGGCCCCACACCCCAGGAGGACCAGCGTGGCCATCCTCGCCACCGTGTCCGGGACCGCGATCCGGCCCGGCGTCAGCCGCAACAACCGTCGCTACACCGCCGAAGCGATCGGCCGGGCCGTCGAGCGTGCCCAGCAGCGCATCGCCAAGGGCGACATGCCGCTCACCACCCTCACCCACCACGAGGCGGGCGACGACTCCACCCGCATCGTCGGGCGGATCTCCTCCATCACCCAGGAGGCCGACGGCTCCGCCAGCTACACCGCAGAGATCGCCGACACGGCGGCCGGCCGCGACATCCTCGCCCTCGTCTCCGGCCCGAAGCCGGTCCTCAAGGGCGTCTCCATCCGCGGCGCCTGGCTCGGCAAGGTCCGCCGCGAGCAGGGCCCCGACGGCAACGCCGTGGAGACCGCCGACGATCTCGAGCTGGACGGCCTGGACTACACCCGCAAGCCCGGAGTCCTCGGCGCGCAGATCGACAGCGTGGAGCTGGTCGGCGCCACGCCCCGCGAGTCCGACGGCTCCCAGCGGGTCCTCATCGCCGAGTCCGCCCCGGAGGCGACCGTGACCATCACCGAAGCCGACACCGAGCCCGCCCCGGCGTACGCGGATCCCGGCTACCAGGGCGACAAACAGAAGCGCTACGACGTCGGCACCAAGGCCGGCGCCATCGCCGCCTGGGCGCAGCTCCGCGAGTCCGACACCGCCCGCCGCTACACCTCCGCCCAGCTCAAGCGGATCAACGAGCGCGTCCGCAAGGCCCTGCGCGGGCACGGCGTCAACGTCGTCGCGCAGGAGGGCTGGCTCGTCGACGCGCCGCAGAGCGTGTCCGAGGCCCTCAGCGAGTGCTGGGACATGGCCGGCCCGGGCGGCAGCCTGTACGTGTCGCTGACGAACGGACCCACCACCGTCACCGTGTCCTCCAGTCTCCTGGACCCGCACGATCTGGACGCGGTCGGCCGCGCGGCGATGGCCGGCGCCTGCCAAGCCATCCTCGGCATCGACCCCGACCTGGACGCCGACGTCGACGTGCCCGAAGCCCGCGAGACCATCCTGTCCGATCGGGAACTTGAGGAGCGCATGCTCCGCCTCGGCATGCGCAGCTCTCAGAACTACAAGCCCGTCGAACTGGCCGTGGAGTCCGCCACCGCCGAGACCGGCAGCATTCCGGAGGAAGCGCCGGAGACGGCCACCGCCGGTGAGCCCACGCCCGCCCTTGAGACCTCGACGGCCGACCCGGCCGCCGATCCCGCCACAGAAGAGGAGCCCGCCATGGCGGAGTCCATCACCCCGGCCGCCGACACCGCGGCGGCACCCGCTACCGGCGGGATCCACCTGACCGACGACCAGTTCGCGCAGCTGCTGGCCCGCATGGCGCCCGTCGCCGCGCCGGTCGAGGCCGCCCCGGCCGTTGCGGCCCCGGTCGCCGAGACCGCCGCCCCGGCCCCCGCCGAGGTACCGGCCACCGCTGCGGCCCCGGTGACCGAGTCCGACGAGGACCGCATCAACCGCCTCGTCGCCGAAGGCATCAAGGCCGCGCTGCCCGCCGCCATCCAGGAGTCCGTCGAGCGTGGCGGTGGCCCCGCCCGCAAGGGCCTCGTCGAGACCACTGCGCCCGCCGATGCCGCCACGGCCGTCTCGGGCCTTCCCGAGGGCTGGCCGCAGAAGCCGCTGCACAAGTACACGGACGAGGAGTTCCGCACCCACGTCTCCTCGAGCACCGCGAACTTCGTCCTCGGCGGCCGCGGCAGCCAGGACTGACCCGCCCCGGGCCGAACAGCCCGGCCCCCCGCACGTCACCGACCGCCAGCCTCACAACTGGTGCCACCCGGCAGTGATGGTCACCCGCCCCGCCCCCTGAGCGGGGCTTTTGTCATTCCACCTCCTGCCAGGAAGGCACACCGCCATGACCACTCCCGAGCTCCGCGAAGCACTCACCGCCGCCGGCGCCAGCCCGCTCGTCCCCACGATCGTTGACCCCGCGCTGCTGGAGTACCAGCGCCGCTACGCGCCGCTGGTGCGGGCCATCCCGTCCATGAAGTGGGACAGCAACGTGTACTACTTCAACCAGCGGACCGCCCGGGCGGCCGGTGGGTTCGTCTCCGACGGCGGCGCCCGCCCCGTCACCAACAGCACCTACGCGCAGCTCAGCTACACCATCCGCAACCTGCAGTCCGTCGGTGCCGTCACCGGCTACGCGCAGGCCGTCACCCGCGGCCTCGCCGGGGACCTCAAGGCCCAGGAGGTCGAGGGCTCCATCCAGGGCCTGTACTGGGACATCGAGAACGCCCTGCTGTGGGGCAACGAGGGCTCCACCATGAACGGCGGCTACCCGCAGTTCAGCGGCCTCGACACCCTCGTCTCCACCTTCTCCGGCGGCACCCAGAACGCCCTGGACGCGGCGAACGGCTCCCTGAGCCTGGGCTACCTCGACAAGCTGATCGACATGGCGGAGCAGCAGGCCGCCATGAAGATCAACGGCCCGCAGTGGATGTTCGTCATGTCGAGCACCGCCGAGTCGCGGATCTCCCAGCTCGCCATCGCCAACCAGCGCTACCTGTCCGCATCCGAGGTCGCGGCCGGCCTCAACGT
Organism: Kitasatospora sp. CMC57; assembly: GCF_045866025.2. NCBI lineage: Bacteria > Bacillati > Actinomycetota > Actinomycetes > Kitasatosporales > Streptomycetaceae > Kitasatospora > Kitasatospora sp. CMC57. The sequence goes on from NZ_AP035882.1 coordinate 17,455, forward strand.
GCAGTCCTACCGGGGCATCCCGATGGTGACGTCCAGCTTCCTGTCGGCGCGCTCCTACGGCATGGGCACCGTCACCACCGCCACCGCCACCACCGGCGGCACCCTCGCCGCGGCCACGTACTACTACCAGATCGCGCCGGTCATCGCCCGACAGGGCGAGATCCTCCCCAGCGTCGAGGTCTCCCAGACCACCACCGGCGCCACCTCCACCGTCACCCTGTCCTTCTCCACCCCGGGCGGGCTGGACGGCGCGCAGCCGAACCTCTACAAGGTGTTCCGGTCCACCGCGACGGGCACCGAGACCTTCTTGGGCTACGTCGACGCCACCGTGGGGATCGCCGCCGACGGCGTCACCCCGATCCTCACCACCAGCATCGTCGACGACGGCGCCAAGCTGACCCCGAAGAACGGCTCCACCGTTCCGGCGGTCGTCGCGGCGGCCTACGTCGGCACCAACGCCGGGATGAAGCCGCAGGCGGCGGGCTCCGAGAACATCTACCTCATCGCCCGCGACCCGCAGTTCCTGTGCCGCCCGTACGTTCGGGAGCTCACCCCGCTTGACGTGTACCCGACCACGGCGGCGCCCGACCAGCTCCCGTACGCCATCGTCTCCGACACCACGCTCGCGGTGCGGGCGCCCAAGTACCTGGCGCGACTCAGCCGGGTCTCCTCGTCCCTGTCCAGCTGACCTGCCGCCGGGCCGTGCCCCCTTCACCGGGTGCGGCCCGGCACCCCCGTCCACCACGCCCCTCCACGGCCCCTCTGGAGACACGATGCCCCACGTCCGCAAGCTCGCCGCCGGATCCGACTCCCATGGCCACGTCTGGGAGTACGACGGCGCCGTCGTCGAGATGCCCCACGAGCAGGCCGAGGAACTCCTCGCCATCCCCGACGGCGGCTTCACCCTCGCCGACGGTCCCGAGGAGGCGCAGCCCGTCGGTGACGACGGCGCGCCGATCCTGCCGCCCGTCGAGCAGACCCCCCACCCGGCGGCCGACCCCGAGGCGCAGGACAGTGGCGACGCCGACGGCGCCCAAGAGCAGCCTTCCGCCGAGAGCACCGCCGCGCCGGCCAGCGACAGCGACCCGGCTCCGGCCGAGAAGCCCGCCCCGAAGGCGACCGCCCGCAGCCGCAAGACCATCACCGAGGCCTGACATGACGGCGGACACCCCGATCCCGCTGGCCAGCTCAGCCGACATGCAGTCCGGGGCGTTCGCCGACCTCGTCCGCGCCTACCAGCCGGACTACCTCGACACCGTCATGCTCGAGGCCACCCGGCTGTGTGAGGACTACTGCGAGCGGCGCCTCGCCCCGTTCACCAACCTGCCCGAGACCCACCGGGCGCAGGGCATCGACCCCGACGAGCTGACCGGCATCACCGGCATGCCGATGAGCCTGCAGGGCACCCTCGGCACCTCCTACGCCAACGCCCTCAGCGGCAGCGGCGCCGGCACGATGGTCCGCCACGTCTGGCTGAACGAGTTCGCGCCCCGCTACCCCGACCTGTGGACGTACAGCGACCTGTCCGTGCAGATCGTCCTCTCCCAGGGCGGCCTGACCAGCCTGCCCGGCACCCAGCTGATCGGCGCCGAGCCGGACTCCGGGCACGTCTGGTTCCAGCTCGGCACACTGCTGCCGCCGGGCTCCCTCATCCGCTGCCTCTACTCCGGCGGCTACACCACCGTCCCCGCGTCGCTGAGCCGCGGCGCGAAATACATGGCCGCCTCGATCATCGCCACCGAGATCGACCCGATGCGCCGCGGCGAAGGCCACGACCCGGACGCCCTGCGCGCCCAGGCGGAGGAAGTCCTCGCCCCGTACGCGCGGACCTGACATGGCGTACGGCACCCCGGCAGCGCAGACCACCCAGAAGAAGCGCCGCACCCTCACCGCTGCGGCGAAGAAGAAGATCTCGGCGAGGCAGACCGGCAAGAAGCATCCGCACAAGGGGCACGCCACCACCGCGTCCGCGAAGGCGAAGATCTCGGCGGCATTGAAGGGCCGCAAGCACGGGCCGGTCAGCGCCGCCACCCGCGCCAAGCTCTCCGCAGCGCTTCGCGGCAAGAAGCGCGGGCCCTTGTCGGCCGCCGCGAGGGCGAAGTTGTCAGCTGCCCTGCGGGGCAAGAAGCGCGGCCCGATGTCGGCTGAGGCGAAGGCCAAGCTGTCGTCGAAGCTCAAGGGCCGCAAGATGTCCGCCGACGCGCGCGCCAAGCTGTCTGCCCGGATGAAGGGCAAGAAGCGCGGCCCGATGTCGGCGGCCACCCGGGCGAGGCTGGCGTCCAAGCTCAAGGGCAAGAAACGCGGGCCCATGTCCGCTGCCGCCCGGGCGAAGATGTCCGCCCGGATGAAGGGCAAGAAGCGGCCGCACCACGCGAACCGGTCGCCCGGGCGCCGACGCCAGGTCAGCGCCGCCACCCGCGCCAAGCTCTCCGTCCGCCTCACCGGCCGCCACCATCCCGGCCACCGCCGCGGACACCGCAAGGTCCTCCGTGGCCGGCGCCACCACTACCGCACCGTCATCCGAACCCGCAGCAGCAGGAGGCGCCGATGACCACCGCGATCGCCGCTGCCCCCGACCTCGAGGCCGCCTGGCTGTCCGCGTCCGGCGACGGCTTGCCCGCCCTCCTCAAGAAGGACGGCGGCCCGTGGGACGTCATCCAGGCGTACATGCCGCGCACCCCCCACCAGCAGCAGACACAGATATACGTCCTGCGCCGCAAGGTCGTCACCCGCCGCCTGTCCCAGCAGCGCCGCATCACCACCCACCACATCGTCCTCGCCCTCGTGTGGCCCATCGGGCAGGGAACCACCGCCGAGTACATCGCCGAGACCGAGCAGCGCGCCTTCGACGCCGCCATCGACCTGCTCGTCACCCGCATCGAGGCCTACGTCGACGACAAGACACACGGCGGCCGGTTCCTGTCCGTGGGGGAGGCCGACGGCAACGAAGGCACCGAGCGCGCCCACATCGAGGTCGACATTTCCGACCCGGCCGAGACCGTCCCCGGCGGCTACCTGATCGCGAACGTGTCCTACCTCGCGGACAGCCCCGACCGAACCGCCTGACGCCCTCTCACCCCCCGACCGCCTGTGACCCGTCCGTCCCGGGCGGGATCCAACCCATGCCCGGAGGACCGCGTGCTGCAGCGCAATCCCCACCCCTACGCGCTGGACGTGCCGGCCATCCCGGCGACCGTCCAGGGCGGCGACACCGTCGAGCACCCCGTCCTGATCGCCGGCTTCGTCCCCGTCGACGACCCGGGGCCCGACCCGGAACCGGAGGCGGCCGCCCCGCCGAAGACCACCAAGCCCAAGCGCCCGGCCGCCGCCGGCGACGACACCCCGGAGGTGTGAGCCATGACCCAGCTCTCCAAGCTCGCCACGCTCGGCCTCGCCAAGGAGACCGTCGCCGGTACCTACGTCGCGCCGACCGTCGGCATCCCCTTCATGTCCGCGAACTTCGAGGACAAGGTCGAGCCGATCCGTGACGAGTCGTGGCGCGGCAACGACACCGTGCTGCAGGGCCTGTACGCCGGACCGATCAACGCCGAGTGGGACCTGGAGGTCATGGCCTACCCCGACCTCGTCGGCCACTTCCTGCGCGGCACCATCGGCCCCGACACCGTCACCGCCGCCATCTCCACCACCCTCTCCTCCTCCACCATCGTCGGCGCCACCAGCATCTCCGTGGCCGCGTCGATCCCCGCCGGGACCACGATCCGCATCGACACCGCCGCCAACGTCGAGTACGCCACCACCGGCACTCCCACCGGCGCCGGCCCGTACACCATCCCGATCGTCACCCCCGCCGGCGGCCTGACCATCGCCCACACCTCGAGCGTCGCCGTGGTCACCACCACCAAGCACACCTTCAAGCAGGACCCCACCGTCGCCATCCCCAGCTACTCGCTGACGGTCTACGACACCACCCGCACTCTCGGCTACGCCGGACTGAAGTGGACGGATCTCGCGGTCAAGATCGACCCGAAGGGTGCTCTCACCTTCGCACCCAAGGGACTCTCCTTCCCCGGCGCCGTCCAGTCCCTGGCCGCCGAGACCTACAGCACCTACACCCCGCTGCTCGGCTGGGCCTGGACCACCACGCAGAACGCGGTGGCCTCCACCCGCGGCCTGACCCTCGACCTGTCCATCAAGCGCGCCGGTGAGGCGATCTCCTCCAGCGACGGCACCCAGGCCCCCCGCGAGATCTTCGTCGGTGCCCTCGAGGCGGACGGCACGTACAAGGCGATCTTCGAGAACCAGACCGACATGGACACGTTCATCAACTACAGCCAGCTGCCGCTGGTCGCCACCATCGCCCAGCCCCTCGCCGCCGGCGGCCAGTCCCTCGTCCTGACGATGACCAAGTCCGGCTTCACCAGCGGCAAGCGCGACCTCGGGTCCAACTACGTCCAGGCCAGCTTCGGCATCTCCGGCATCTACAACGCCACCGACGGCGGCGCCGTCAGCGCGGTCCTCAACAACTTCCAGACCGCCGCCTACTGACCGGCCGCCGCCCGGCCCACACACTCCCGTGCCGCACGCCGCTCAGGGCGTCGGCGCGCGGCACGGGACACCCCCTCAACGCCCTGAACGCCCAAGGAGACCCGCATGTCCGGTTACGCCGGCCGCCTCATCACCCTCGACTTCCCCGAGCTCACCGAAGAGGGCGGCGCGCCGGTGCGCGTCGTCATCCGCAACCCCAAGACCCTGCCGTGGCACGAGCTGATCGCGCCGGACACCACCGAGGAAGGCGCCGTCGGCACCCTCAAGGCCTCGTACGAGGTCATCGCCCGGGTCGTCACCGCGTGGACCGTCTACGACGCGACCAGCAACGACGAGCAGCAGCCGCTCCTGGGCCTGCCCGCCACCCCGGAGCTCGTCGCCAAGCTCCCGCGCCCGATCACCGAGCGGATCATCGACCTGCTGAACGGGGTCGAGCGCGCGGGAGCCTAGGGCCGGACGACCCGTACCTCACCGATGTCCTCTGGCCCGCCGAGTCCATCTACGACGGCACGTGGTCATCCGGCCCCCCACCCGACGAACTCTGCGACTTCGAGCTGATGCACGAGTTCGGGTGGACCTGGGACGAGCTCCAGGCCACCCCCGCCTACGTCCGCGCCTTCACCTGGGACCTGCTGTGCGCCAAGCGCAACGCCCAGGCCAACGCCAACCGCTGACCGGGGAGGGGGCACGATGCCCGAGCTCACCCCGGCGGCTCTGCGGATGATCCTCGCGAAGATCGAACGCGGCGCCCGGTCCGGGACCCGCACCGGCCTGGTCGGCGTCGCCAAGCTGATCGCCGACCAGGCCAAGACCAACGCCTCCAGCGGCAGCCACGCCTACGGCACGCCCACCCCGGCCCGTCCCGGGTCCGGGCCCGCGCAGATCTCCGGCACCCTCAAGTCCTCCATCACCAGCACCACGCCCGGTCCCACCGGTGTCGGCTGGGAGATCCGGGTCGGTCTCGCGCCCGGGAAGTCCCCGCCCTACCGCAAGGGCCGCGGCGCCACCTCCTCGAAGTACGGCTCCTACCTCGAGAACGGCTTGAAGAACGGCACCAAGTTCCCGTTCCTCAAGCCCGCCACCAACCTCGTCCACATCCAGGCCGACGTGGCCTTCCGCAAGGCATTCCAGACCGTGAAGTGGTCCTGACGCGCAGGGGGTGGTCGCCGTGGGCGAGGTAGCCGACCTCTGGATCACCGTGCGGGGCATCACCGCCCCACTGTCGGAGTCCCTCCTCAAGGCCGGCCTCGACGCCGACCGCCTGACCGTCCAGCTGAAGCGGATGGACGAGCAGGCGACGCGCGCCGCAGTGCGGCTCACCGCAGTCGGCGCCGAGGCACGGGCGGCCGGAGCCGGTCTGGGTGTCGCCGCGGCGGAGGCCCGGGCCGCCGGCACCGCGATGGAGAGCTCCGCCGCGCAGACCGGCCTCATGGGCAGCAAGCTGCTCGGCCTCGGGCCGGTCATCGAGAAGGTCGCCAAGTGGGGCACCCTCGGCCTCGTCGGCGTTGGCGTCGTCGCCACCGACATGGCCATGCACTTCGAGACGGCCATGGTGCGCCTGCGGACCTCCGCAGGTGAGACCGGCGACGTCATCGACGGGCACCTCACCGGGAACCTCGCGCTGGTCTCCGAAGGCGTGAAGAAGGTCGCCGTCGACACCGGCACCAGCGTCGAGCAGCTCAGCGCGGCCATGTACCGCATCGAGTCGGCGGGCTTCCACGGCGCCGAGGGCCTGAAAATCCTCAAGGCCGCCGCCGAGGGCGCGCGCGCCGAAGGCGCGGACCTCGACACCGTCGCCAACACCCTCGACTCGACGATGAACGCGTTCGGATTCTCCACCGACCACGTCAACTCTGTCATGAACGCGATGGTCGCGACGGTCGCCAACGGCAAGGCCAACATGCAGGAGCTCTCCGCAGCCCTGTCGACGGTCTCCCCGGTCGCCTCCGCGGCAGGCCTGTCCCTGCAGGAGATGCTCGGCTCCGTCGCGCAGATGACCTCCGAAGGCGTCACGGCACGCCAGGCCACCCAGAACCTCTCCTTCACCATCCGGTCCCTCCAGGCGCCTTCCAACGTCGCCCGCATCGCCATGGCGTCCATCGGCGTCGATGCCACCGACCTCGCCCAGCACCTCGGCGAACGCGGCCTCACCGGCTCCTTCGGAATCCTGAACAAGGCCATCACCGACCACATGGGCAAAGACGGCCTCATCGTCGTCGACACCATGAACAAGTCCAAGGCCGCCGCGCAGTCCGCGCAGGTCATGCTCGCGGCGATGCCGCCGACGGTCCGCTCCCTCGCCCAGGCCTACCTGGAGGGCACGACCAGCCTCGGCGCGTACAAGAAGGCCGTCAAGGACCTCCCCAGCGACCAGGCCAACCTCGCCCTGCAGTTCAAGAGCACCGCCGACATGGCCAACGGCTTCGACCGGGCCGTCGCCAACGGCACCGGCCCGTTCAAGACCTACGCCGACGTGATGAAGCGCGCGGCCGGCGGAGCCGTCGGCCTCAACACCGCACTGCAGCTGACCGGCATCCACGCCGACGCATGGGCCGACAAGGTCCACAAAATCGGCACCGCCGCCGAGGACGACTCCAAGCACGTCGAAGGATTCGCGCAGGTCCAGCAGACCCTCGCCTACAAGCTCTCCCGCGTGAAGGAGGTCGCCGAGACCACCGCCATCACCTTCGGCCAGGTCCTCCTCCCGCACGTCATCACCGCCCTCGACGGCATCGTCGCCGCCGGAAAGCCCGTCGTCGCCGGCCTCATCGCCGGATGGGACCTCTACGGCCCCGCCGTCAAGGCCAAGGTCGGCGCCGCCGCCAAGGGCATCATCCACATCGCCGAGGACACCTTCGCCCCCCTCAAGGGGCCCCTCATCCACGGCGCCGTCCACGGCATCGACCTCCTCGTCGCCTCCTACCGCTCCCTCGAGAAGGTCGCCCGCAGCAGCGCGAAGTTCGTCGACCCCCTCAAGGACGCCCTCCACGACCTGACGACGTCCGTCGCCTCGAACGCCGGCGCCGTCGGTGTCGCCGTCGACCGCGTCAAGGCCGGCGTCGGCCTCCTCGGCAACGCCGGGGCCGTCCTCGGCCCGCTCGCCTCCGCCGTCGGCCTCGTCGCGCACGCCTTCTCCGACCTGCCCGGCGCCGTCCAGCTGTCCGTCCTCGCCATGATCGCCCTGCGGCCGTTCCGCCCGCAGATCCAGGCCATGCAGGACAGCGTCATCGGCTTCGGACGCTCCGCCGTCAGCTCGTTCAACGGCATCCGCGGCGCCATCGAGACGCAGCAGATGATGGCGGCCCGCGCCGGCGTGGAGATGGGCCGCTTCGGTGCGTCATTCGCCGCTATTGAGGCGCGCGTCCCCGTGATCGGCGCCATGGGCGCAAGCTTCCGCACCACCTCCGGCAGCATCCAGGAGGCCGGCGGCAGTCTCGTCGGGTTCCGCTCCAACATCGGCGGCGTCGCCTCGGCGCTCGGCACCGGCGCCCGCGCCGGACTCGTCGGCGCCCTGCGCGGCGTCTACACCCTCCTCGGCGGCGGCTTCGGCATCGTCCTCGCCGGCGCGATGATCGGCCTCGACCACCTCGCCAAGAAGCACGCCGAGGCCGCCGCCGCCACCCAGGCCCACCAGGCCCGCATCTCCAGCCTCACCGATGCTCTCCAGCAGAGCAACGGCGTCATCAACCAGTCCGTGCGCGCCGTCGCCGTCCAGACCCTCGCCGACCTCAAGCTCAAGGACACCAAGACCGGCCTGCTGGACATCATGCACAAGGCCGGCGTGACGACCAGCGAGGTCACCGACGCCTACCTCGGCATGGGTGCCGGTGCCGACACCGTCACCGCCAAGCTGCGCGCTCTCGCAAATCAGCACACCGAAACCTTCGCCGACGCAAGTGGAAGCGTCTCCGAGGTCATGACCCAGGAGGGCAAGCAGTTCCTCGAGGCGGCCGACTCCATCGGCAAGTACGCGGGTGAGATGCCGGCCGCCGTCGCCCGACAGAAGGACCTCGCCGCAGCCGTCGCCGGAACCGGAGCGGCGGCCGCCGACGCCAACAGCCCCACCGGGCGTCTCAAGGGCGTCATCGCCACCCTCGCCAGCTCCACCGCCGACGCCGACGCAAAGACCCGCGCCCTCCACCAGGCCCTCACCCTTCTCAACGGCGGCGAAATCGAGGTCCAAGCCGCCGCAGCCCAAGCCAACGCCGCCATCATCGACCTCAACGCGACCTGGAAGGAGAGCATCGACCAGTCCAAGGGATTCGGCACAGCCCTCCTGACCACCAGCGGCGCCCTCAACACCACCACCGAGAACGGCCAGTCGCTCTTCAACAAGCTGCAGACCCTCACCGCGCAGACCGTCACCGCCGCCGAGTCCGCCTACGACTTCGCCCGGGCCAACGGCGTGGGCGTCGCCGAGGCACTCAAGACGGCCGAAGGCGCCATGCAGTCCTCCTGGGACGCAGCCGTCACCACCGGCGAGAAATTCGGCCTGACCGCCGACCAGGCCAACAATCTCGCCGCACAGATGGGCCTGATCCCCAGCAACCTGGCGATCACCCTCGCGGTCAAGGACCTCAACCCCACCCAGCAGGCCATGCTCTATGTCCAGGGCCTCGCCGACCACCTCAAAGAAGGGGCGTCGATCAAGGTCAACGCCCTGACCGACGAAGCGAAAGCCGCCCTGACGGCAGTCGGCGTCAAGGTCACCACCCTGCCGAACAAGCAGGTCGAAATCACCGTCCCCACCGCCGAAGTCATGGCCCAGATCAACCAGATCATCGCCAAGGGCATCCCCGACAAGTCCTTCACCATCCGCTACTACACCATCGGCGACGGCACCTACTCCGGCTCCTCCGCCGGACGCTTCGCCGACGGCGGCATCGTCCCGCGCTTCGCCGACGGCGGCGTCCTCCACGCCGCAGACGGCATGACCGTCCCCGGCTACGCACCGCGCCGCGACAGCGTCCTCGCGATGCTCTCCCCCGGAGAAGGCGTCCTCGTCCCCGAGGCAGTCCGCGCGATCGGCGGCGCCGCCAGCATCAACGCCATCAACCGCTCCGCCCGCAACGGCACCCGGAGCATGGCCGCCAGCACACCGTCCCTCGCCGCCCGCACCCTCGCCAAAAGCGGCCCCGCCAACCCGGCCACCACACCCAACCTCACCGTCATCGTCCACGGCTCCGTCCTGTCCGAACGGGAGCTCGGCGACATCGTCGAGGAGCGCATGCTCCGCATCGGCATGCGCAGCACCCAGAGCTACGCCCCTTACCGGCGGTAACAGAGAGGACCGGCCCGATGGCACTGAACACCAACTGGCCGGTCCTCGAGTACGCCTGGTCGCCGGCCTCGGCCGGCGCGAACGGCGGCCTGGTCCCCGGCGGCCCCCTGGTGGACGTCTCCACCTACACCCGCAGTCGAGCAACGGTCCAGCGAGGCCGCCAGTACGAAACGGACCAGGTCCGCTCCGGCGAGTACTCCCACACCTGGGACAACCGAGGCGGCCAGTTCGACCCGTCGAACTCCGCCGGCCCCTGGTACGGGAGCGTCGTTCCGTACCAGCCGTTCCGCATCCGCGCCCAGTGGCCACCCACCGCCAACCTGCTCACCCAACTGCAGGCCACCGGCGGCGACCTGGGCGGCTACCCCACCGGGTCGTTCCCCCAGACCGCCGGCTGGGAATCGGGCACCGACGTCACGGGCGGCATCACCACGACCTCCGGCACCGCCTGGCAGGGCACCCGGGTCTTCCAGTTCCGCGTCCCGAACCTCAGCCCGAATCACTCCCCGATCGCCGCCACCCGGCAGCCCCCCGTAACGCCGGGCACCACCTACACGCTGCAGGTCCGCGTCCGCAACATCACACCCAGCACCACCCTCACCGTGAACGCCCAGATCACCTGGTCCACCCTCGCCGGCTTCACCACCCCCACCCGCAGCAGCACCCAGGTCCTCACCGGCAGCGCCAGCGCAGCGTGGACAACGATCACGCTCACCGCGACCGCACCCGCGAACGCGACCGGATGCTACTTCGGGGTCGAGACCGGCGCCGCCACCACGGCCCTCACCGACATGCAGCTCGACGGCTGCCAGTGGGAACGCGGCAGCACCGCGACGACGTGGACGGCACCCGGCGTCTGGTACCCGCTGTACGGCGGCTTCGTCGAGAGATACCCAGCTGCCTGGAGCCACAGCGGGACGTACGGGACCGTCACCCCGACCGCCACCGACGCGTTCTCGATGCTGTCCCAGATCGACCTGAAAGGCGTGTTCGACGAGGAGCTCGCCAGAGCGACACCCCGGTTCGTCCTGCCCTTGTCCGACCCGTCGGACAGCGACCGGTTCGCGGACTCCACCGGCACGATCCCCCCGGCAGTCCTGGCGGTCTCCAAGTACGGCCCGGGCACCATCACCGCAGGAACCCAGGTCACCTCCGCCAGCCCCACCGGCGGCTTCATCGGATCCACCGGCACCGTCATCACCGTCGCCAACCCCAACCCCGGCAGCATCACCAACCAGCCCGCCACATTCATCTCACTCGGGTCCGCCGGAGTCCTCGGCCCCGCCAACCCGGCCTCCTGGGCCCGCATGATCGCCTTCCGATGCACGAGCGGAACCCCGGCCAACGCCTCGATCATCTGGTCCGCGTTCGACAGCCAGCACACCAGCGTGCCAATCGGGTCCGGCATCACCCTCGGCATCGACAACTCCGGGCACGCCTACTTCAACCTCTCCGGACCCACCTCCGGAACCGTCAGCCTCACTCTCACCTCCATGGCCGTCGCCGACAGCAACTGGCACCTGGCGATCTTCGGCTACGACAACGCCAACATGTACCTCACCATCGACGGCGTCTCCGTCACCAGCGCCGTAGGCACCGGCTACGCGCCCACCGGAATCATCGGCGACAACATCGGCACCTACGTCGACCCGACCATCGGCGACGGCACCAGCCTCAACTTCCAGGGCGACCTCGCACTCGCGGCCGAGTTCCCCGCCGTCCCCGGCACCACCAGGACGGCCACCATGTACGCGGCCTGGCGCAACGCCTTCACCGGCGACTCCGCCAACGCCCGCTACCAGCGGATCCTCGACTACGCCGGCTACACCGGCGCGGTCGCCATCGACACCGCGCTCACCACCAGCATGGGACCAGCCCTCATCGCCGGCCAGGACGCCCTGTCCGCACTGCAGGGCGTCGTGGACACCGAGAACGGCGAGCACTTCGTTGCCCGCGACGGCACCATGACCTTCCGCTCGCGAAGCGCACGCTACAACGCCATCACGCCCGCCTTCACCTTCGGCGAGAACACGGCGACAGGGGAGTGGCCCTACGAGGACATCAAGCTGGACTACGACCCCACCCGGGTCGCGAACCTGGTCCAGGTCACCCAGGCCAGCACCAGCCAGGTCCTGACCGCGGCTGACAGTGGCTCACAGACGAAATACTTCCGGCGCCCGCTCACCCGCACCGTCAACTCCTCCTCGACCAACGAGTGCCAGGACGCGGCGAACTACCTGCTGAGCAGGTTCAAGACGCCGGCGCAGCGCGTCTCCGGGATCAGGCTGCACCCCTCCGCGATGCCCGCCCTGTGGCCGGTCTGCCTGTCCCTCGAGCTCGGTACCCGGGTGCGGGTCGTCCGGCGGCCTCCAGCAGCCACCGCGATCACCCTCGACTGCTTCGTCGAGTCCATCGACTGGGAGTTCACCGAAAAGGGCGATGCCACGTGCACGCTCCAGCTTTCCCCGGCCGACATCAGCCCGTACGGCGTCTTCGCCGCGTTCCACACCCAGCTCAACGCCACCATCTCCTCCGGCGTGACGAGCATCGTCATCAAGGCCGGAGCCGACAACCAGAACCCGGCGGCCGCCCAACTGCCCGTCAACGGACAGCTGATCCTCGGCCTCGGCACCGCCAACCAGGAGACCGTCACCATCGCCTCCGTCGGCACGACCACCGCCGGATGGACCACCGCCACCATCACCCTCGCCGCGGCCACCACCAAGGCGCACACCGCCCTCGACGTGGTGTGCGAACTCCTCCCGGCCGGTATCACCGACGCCACCACCTGGGACAACTCCGCGAAATTCGACTCCAAGGTCTTCGCCTACTAGGAGATGCCGTGACCAACCTGCCCGTCCCGGTCTGGGCCACGGCCGTCGTCCCCGGCGGATTCGACACCGCCGCGCTGATGAACACCGTCGGCAACAACGGGACCTTCCTCACCAACCGCCCCCACTTCCAGGGCTACCAGGCATCCGCGCAGTCCATCCCCGCCACGACCCTGACCGCCATCGCCATCGACACCACCGCCGTGGACACCTACGGCGGCCACTCCAACGTCACCAACAACTCCCGGTACACCGTGCAGACCGGCGGCGCCGGCTGGTACCGGGTCACGGTCAGCCTCGGCTTCGTCGTATCCGGCACCGGCAGCCGCCTCATCGAGATCCACAAGAACGGCGTCGCCCCCAAGATGAGCCAGAACGGCACCGACTGCAACGGCGTCGCCATCGGCGCCGCCATCCAGTGCACGGTCTACGTCCAGCTCGCCGTCGGCGACTACGTAGAGGGCTTCGCCTACCAGACCACCGCTGGCGCCCTCAACACCTCCCCGACCCAGACCGGCATGACCGTCGTCTGGGAACACGCCTGATCGGAGCCCCCGTGACCGACACACGAATCTGCCCAGTCGCGGGCTGCGGCACCGACCCGGTCGTCCAGTGGCGCCGACGCCCCACCGACGCCGAACTCGGCACGGTCCTCGCCCGCGCCGCCACGCTCAGCACCGATGGCGAGCCGGAGCAGCCCGCCGGCCTCGCGCCGCCGCCCACTGCGGCCACCACCGTCGTCGCCGTTCAGGCCTGCGGCCGGCACGCCATCGGCATGGACCTCGCCGCCCGCATCCACTCCGCCAACTGCACCGCCCCCGACCCGGAACACCTGCCCGGCTGCGGATGCACCCCCGAACCGCTCCCCGCGCAGACCCCACCGTCCACCCAGGACACCATCGAGCTCACCACCGGGTGGACACTCCCCGCCTGACACCTAGTCAGCAAGCAACCACCTCAGCCCCGCGCCGACCCGGCCGGGGCTTTGTCACGCCCTGGAGGCACCATGGCCCGCACCGGCCCGCAGAAAATCCCCGGTGCCCGGTTCGACCTGTTCTTCGGCGACGGCCGCTACAGCGGCTCCGACATGGAGGTCAACTGCGGCGTCATCCACACCACCGAGGGCCCCACCCTCTACGACTACAACAGCGGTGGCGTCGCACCGACGGTCACCGCAGTACCGGACTTCGACACCCAACAGCTCGTCTGGCACCAGCACTTCGACGTCGACGAATCCGCGCGCGCCCTCGTCAACGCGCCCGGCGGAGTCCAGACAAACCTCGCCAACACCTTCCAGATCGAGCTGGTCGGCACATGCGACCCGGCGACCCACGCACAGTGGACGCGCCAGGGCGTGCAGCACATCTACTGGCCGGAGCCGCCCGCCTGGGCCGTGCGGGACCTGGCATGGCTGATGCGCTGGCTGTCCGACCAGCACGGCATCCCACTGACCGGCGTCGCCGAGTGGCTGCCGTACCCCGCTTCGTACGGGGCCAGCCGGGTCCGGATGACCTTCGACCAGTGGCGGAGCTTCACCGGCTGGTGCGGCCACCAGCACGTCCCCGAGAACGACCACGGCGACCCTGGCTCACTGCCGGCCGCCCACATCCTCGCCGTCGCCCGAGGCGAGGCCACCACGCCCACCGAGGAGGACCCTCTCATGGCATTCACCGAGGCCGACCTGCGCCGCTTCATCCGCGAGGAGGCATCCGGCATCGACGTCCGGGACTCCATCGCCAACGCGATGTTCTGGTGGCTGACGCACGCTATCAACGGCACGGTGCCCGAGGGCGCCGGCGCTGGCTGGGCGGGTCTGCTCGGCACGGTCGGCAAGGCACTCACATCCCTGCCCGACGACGCCAAGCAGACGCTTCGCGAGGCCATCGCCACCGAGCTCGCCGACGGCATCAAGCTCACCGTCACCGCCCCGTCCGCGAACACCAGCGCTCCGAAGGGGAGCTGACATGCCTCGCATCTTCGGCAGAGAGCCCGCCTTCTTGCTCGCCGTCGTCGCGGCGGTCGTCAACGGGCTGCCCGCCTTCGGGGTCAACCTGACGTCCGGCCAGCAGGCCGGCGTCAACGCGGCGGCCGCCACCGTCGTCGCGGTCGCCATCGCAGTCATCGTCCACGACGGCCTGGGTGCCGCGCTCCTCGGCGCGATCCAGGCGTTCGGATCGCTGGTGATCGGCTTCGGCTTCCACTGGTCCACCGACCAGCAGGCCGCCGTCATGCTGGTCGCCACTGCCGTCGTCGCGATGTGGACCCGCACCCAGGTCACCGCCCGCGTCGAAGCGAAGACGCCGCCACCGCTGACCCCGGCGGTCGATGTTGGATGAGCTGGCCGGCCTCGGCGCGATCCAGGGCGGCGCCGTGGGGTTAGTCGCCCTGATAGTCCTCATGGTGCTGCGCGGCCTGCTCGTCCCCCGCCGGATCTACGACGACATGCGCGAGGAACGCGACACCTGGCGGGCCGCCCACGCAGCATCGGAGGAGGCCCGCCACGTGGCCCAGGACCAGGCGGGCGAACTGCTCGAACTGTCCCGGACGGCAATCCCTCTGCTGCGGGCGCTGCCGAACCCTCAGCCCCCCACCGAGGGGGTGCAGCATGCTCCGGTGGATCAGGGCCTGGCGTCGCAGACGTAGGGGCGTACCGACGCGGGGCCAGCAGGCCGCATCGTCCGCACTGCACAGGGCGGAGTGCGCCCGGGACGCGGGGCACGAGCGGGCTCCGCTGGTGTCCGAGGCGGCGGCCGAGCTGAGGGCGGCACGCCGGGAGAACCACTTCGCCGAGAGAATCAGGCTGACGCTGGAGGGAGGGCGCTGATGGACGCAGCCCAGCTGGCCAACCTCGCAGGGAGCGCGCTGCTCCTACTCACGGCCGTCGTCGCCGCTGTCGTCTACTGCGCCAAGGCCGACTGGTGGCGGTCGGCGTGGGGCTGGAACGTCATGATCGTTACGGTGTCGATCGGCCTTCTCGGGCTGTACACCCTAGTGGTCACCCTGATCTGGCCCGCCGGGCCGGTAACGGCCGCCCTCCGGGTGGCCCGCACCGTGCTGCAGGTGATCCTGTCGGCGGCGCTGGTGCAGCGCACCCACCTGATGCTGGAGGCGCAGGCGCGCAGCCGCCAGCCGGACCCCTCGAAGAAGTAGCGCGGCCCACCACAGTCGAACTGGAGTGTGAGCCACCGCCGTTGCCCCGCCCTGGCCACCCGGCCGGGACGGGGCGGCTTCGGCGTTTACAGCACCTGGTACAGCAGGGCCCCGCGGTCACCGCGCACAACAGTGCGCTCCACATGGATCGGCTGACCGGCAGTGTCCGTATAGGTGCGGGTGACCTCGAGGGCCGGCGCCCCCGCGCCGCCACCCAGCAGTTCCCCCTCGGCCGCCGTGGATGGCCGGGCGATGACCCGGTCGCTCGCCCGCTGCACCTGGACCCCGATCGCGGCCATCCGCTCGACGACACCCTGACCGGCCAGCGGGCCGTCGTCGGGCAGGACGATGGCGGTGCCCCCGACGACACCGTACGGCTCGAACGTCGTGGTCAGCCGGACCATCACACCAGCCGACAGCACCTGATACTCCGTCATCATGACCCGCTCGCCCGGCTCGACCCGCAGCAGGTGGGCCAAAGCCCGGTCGGCCGTGATGGTCTGGCTGTGACACGACCAGTCGGCGAACGCGGTCTGCGGCCGGCCCTGCTCCCGTATCCCGACCGCGACCGGCTGCCCGGCCGCGTCCGGGCCGACACGCACCAGCTCGTGCCGAGTGACCTGCCGACGGACATAGACCCCGGCCCCCGGATGGGTCTCGATGATGCCCTCACCGATGAGGATCCGCCGGGCGGACTGCATCACGCTGTCGGTGACGCCGTACTCCCGGCACAGCGCGCGGTGGCTGGGGAGTTTCTCCCCTGGCACCCACTCCCGGCCGTCCACGATGCGGCGGCGCAGGTCAGCGGCGATCTCCACATAGCGAGAGGTGGATGGTCGCGCGATCGCCATGAACGTCCTTCCGGAACACGGGTGGTGCCGTTGGACAGCGTCGCAACTGCTGCGCAACACTGCAATGTGTTGCACAACGCTTCACGCACAGTGAGGCCCTGAGTTGGCAGGTCGGGAGAGCGAGTGGACCACAGCGACCGCGGGGCTCACCTAGAGCTGGCCAGCGGCCCCGAAGCACCTCGCCAGGGAAGAGAGTTCACCCGCCTGTGGCTCGCACTCCATCACCCCAAGCCCCCACCGGCGACGATCGACGACATCATCCTCGTCACCTCCGAACTGGTGACCAACGCAGTCCGGCACGGAGGCGAGCGCATCACCCTGCGCCTGCACCAGCAGGAGGCCGGCTGCCGCGTCGAGGTCCACGACTCCGGGACCAATACGCTGGGTCCGACCCCGGGCTGCTGCACCGACGATGCGGAGAACGGCCGCGGCCTTGCGATCGTCTCCGAGCTCTCCATCCTCGGCCAGTCGCGCAACGGCGGCGGCACGACCGCCTGGGCCGACCTCACCTGGTGAAGAATATGTGAATACTTGGACGTCTCATGTCCAAGTAATACATGCGCCAAGATCATCACGTCATCCTCGAGCGCGGGCCCGCCCCTCCGCACCTCAGTCGCCACGCTCCCCACCTGCCCGCCCACGCTTCTTCGCACCTAGCTGCACCCTCCTGGGATTGGCGGCGCCTCCCCGGGCCAGGCGGTGGACGGTCGTGGGCACGGGCCAGCCCTGCTGCCCGAGATGAGTCTCATTGAGCCAGCGCAGCCACGCGGAGCAGCCGCGGCCCAGGCCAGCGGCAGTGATGCGCACGCCGGGTGGGATCTGACGCTCGGTGCCGTCGCTGTAGCCCACGGCGGAGGCGTGGTGAAGGGTGATGAACAGGGCCTGGTTGGCGGCGTGGTCCGGGCCGGCCTCCAGGTGCTCGGTCACCACCTGACGCCTGACGGGCAGCCAGAGCCTGAGGGCGGCACGGGTGTGAGCGGAGAGAGCGAAGCGCTGGCGGACCGCCGCGGTGCGGCCGGGCGGGTTCACGAGCAGCTCGACGGAGCTGTGCCGCGGGGTCAGGTCGGGCAGGTTGATCCCGACGAGGCCCTCGGGCGGGACGCCGGTGTCCCAGAACAGCTCGACGGCCATCAGCGTCCGCAGGCGGTAGGGCTCTCGTTCCGGGTCCACCGCGTCGCACAGGGCCCGGCGCAGGACAAGGTGGCCGTCCTCGTCGAGCGCGGTCTGGGTGTGCTTGGACCAGGGGCGCAGGCCGCGCTGCTCCCACCAGTACGGTGGTAGGCCGGCGGCGCGGTTGAGGTCGGCCAGGCCGTCCATGACGGCTCGTTGGCTGGCGGCGGTGAGCGGACGGCCGATGTGGTTCACGCGGTAGATGCCGGTCTTGGCCCGGGCCAGGAGGCTGTCCTCGTACTGCGGGTACGTCTCGGTGTCCGGGTGGCCGACAGTGTCGGGCGCCAGCAGCGCGGCCAGGGAGCGCCGTTGCTCGGGGGTGCAGTCGGCCGCAGCCTTACGCAGCAGCGAGGTGACCGAGCTGAGCCGGTCACCTCGCGACGCAGAGGTGTTGATGTCGGGGTCGGCCTTGGCTCGCCGCTCCAGTGCGGCGAGTTCGGCCAGCAGGGCGTCCGGGACCTTGGTCGTCATGACGGCAGGGTACGGCGCGGCCCCGCTGGTGGGCGAGAATGCTGGTGGGCCCTCCGCACTTGCACTGCGGAGGGCCCACCAGGTGAGCGGTCGCTACGGCCGCTCGGGTCATCCTCGGTGTGGTGGCCGGTTGGACGGGTGGGGCCGGCAGCCGTCCTGAATGGCAGCCAGCCCATGGAAGGCTCCGCTCGCCCCATTCTCGTATCTGCTACGCGCGGTCTCCCAGTTGGTGATGAGGTCGTCGGCACCTCGGGGTGTGATGCCTCCGTCGGCTGCCTCTACGAGTGCGGCGACGGCCTGCTCGCGGTCGATCTCTCCCGCTGCGACTGCCCGACCGTAGGTCTCGATGGTGTCGACGAGTGCCATGTCGGAGGTCCTCACTGCTCGTTGGTGCGGCGGTAGATGGCGGCGGTTCCGTCGGTTTTGACAATCAGGCCGGTGGCGGCGATGCGTCGCAGGACCGCCCGGGCGCGCTTGGCGTCGACGATGTGGCCCTCGCGGCGGAGGGCCTGGATCGCGCGGGCCGGGTCCCAGGTGCCGCCTTCGGAGTCGATCACTTCGGCAAGGGCGCTCTGGTGGGTGGTGTCCACGATGGCTTCCTCGAAGACCTCGATCAGGTCGTCGGGGATGCGGTAGCCGACGACCTGGCCGAAGCCGGGGCCCTGGGGCTGGATGGGGGAGCGCATGCCGTCGGGCCACCAGCCCTTGCGAAAGCCGCGCTCCAGGGCGGAGTTGAGGGGCCCGCTGTGGCCGCGCAGGCTCTTGCCGTCCTCGCGGAGGAGGTCTGCGGAGACGAAGCCGTTGTGGAGTACGGCTTCGCGGAGGATTCGTTGGGCTCGGGGAGGGAGGGAGTTCCAGTAGAGGCTGGCGCGGTCGGGGGTCCAGGTGGCGTCGGTCTGGATCTCGACGTAGGCGGCGTGGTCGGCGAGGAGGCTGAGGAGCTGTTCGTGGAACTCGGGGGTGGGGTCTTCGATGATCAGTTTCACGGGCGGCCCTTACGAAAGACGCGGATAGACGATGGATAGACGTTAGCGCGCTGACGGCCCGTCAGTCCACCTCTATCTGACATCTGTTAAACCGTCGGTCCAACACCCGGACTGGTGGCGGATAACTTGAATTATCCGCTACCTTTGATTCATGACGGTCCATCAGCTCCAGCCGCTCCCGGATCAACCGAGCCCCACCGACGGCAGCCCGGTCCGGTCCGCCACCGGCGCTGCTCCCGCGCTGCCGTCAAGCTCCCTCGCCGAGACCGTCTTCCGGAAGCTGCTCGAAGACCTCGGGCGGGTGCAGACCGGCCGCATCGGCCAGGAACGCTTCTACACCGCCCGCGCCGAGCTCCTCGCCCAGGTCGTCACCCACGCCACCTGGGTGCTGGTGATGGACTGGATCGCCTCCACCCGGCGCAGCTCGAAGAACACGAAGCAGAACTACGTCGACGACATCCGGATGTGGGCCGCGTACGCCGCCGAGATCGGCCACGAGAAGTTCTTCGTCGGCTGCCTGAACGCCGACGACGTCCGGGCCTGGCGGGTGCGCGAGGAGACGAAGGTGTCCTCCACCGGCAAGCCCCGCTCACCGCGCACCATCGTCCGGCGGCTGCGCTCCCTGTCCTCCCTGCACAACTACGCGGCCGCGAAGGACAAGCAGCTGCCGCTGAACCCCGTCACCGAGGACGACCTGCCACACATCCCGCGCGGCCACGGCTCGCACTCCACCCCCGTCATCGAGAAGAGGGACGTCCAGGCGCTGATGCGCCACGCCCAGGACGAGCTGGACGAGATCGTGGTCGAGGGCCTGTACGTCTTCGCCGGCCGCGTGGACGAGCTGTGCGCCGCCGACGTCACCGACCAGCACAACCGGGGCCGGCGCCTGCTGCTCGACCTCACCCGCAAGGGCGACGAGGACAAGATGCTCGCCGTCCCCACGAGCCTGGCCGAGAAGCTCGACCGGGCGACCGCCGGACGCACCGAGGGGCCGCTGCTGCTCGCCCGCGACGGCACCCGGCTCGACCCGAGCGACGTCGACCGGCTCCTGACCCGGCTCGGCCACCAGGCCCGCATCCTCACCTGCCCCGACACCGACCGGCCCCCGGCCGAGGGCCAGCAGCGCCACGCCTTCAGCCGGTGCCGCCGATGCCGGGACGTCACCGCCCACATCCTCCGCGCCTCCCGTATCACCCACATGCTGGACGACGGCGAACCGCTCGAGGAGGTCCAGGCGTACGCCAACCACAAGGACCCGAAGACCACCATCGCCTACCGCGAACGCCGCCAGGCCGGGAAGCGCGACGCCGTCCTCGCCGACAAGGGCGCCGCCGTCCTCGCCGACGTCCGGCCCTCCTGGCGGCCCAACCCGGACGAGACCCCCGTCGAAGGGACCGAGCTGGTGGAAGTACGCCACGCGCGCCAGAACCCGGGCCAGCTGGCCATGCCGCTGTAGCCATCAGGCCCCTCGGCCTCAGCCGAGAAGCTGAGCCACGAGCGGACCGGCCTCGGCGTTGAGGCGGTCCACGAGAAGGCGCACCGTGTCCTTGGCCTGCCGGATCAGCTCGGGGCCGGAGGCGGCGGTGGGAGTGAGCAGCGGCCACTCGGTTTCACGTAGGCGGCGTAGCGGGAGCCGTTGCGACTGTCGGCGTACTCGGTGTCGTACCTCTCGTCGATGCCGACGATGGTGGTGGGAGACCAGGCGATGGACATGCGGGTGCCTCCGGGGGCGGTGGTGTGGGTGGCCGGAGCCTGGGCGGGCTCAACGACATGGCCGGCGGCCGCGGCGAGATCGGCGCGCAGCAGTGCGGTGTACCGGACGTCAGGGTTGGCCTGCTGCGCTGCTCGGGCGCGCTTGGCGGAGGTGCTGGGATTCTTCTTCGGTGACACGGTGCTCAGTCCTCGGCGGGGTGCCCACGCTCTTCCGCCGGACGATCGGCACGGTGTGAAGAGGGTCCTTCGGCACGGGAACCCTGGAGTCCCTTGGTCGAACGGCGCCCTGGCATCCCCGGCGTGGGCGGGGATCGGGCAGCGACGAGCGGCAGTGCGTGTCCAGCCAAGGGCAGCATACCGGCCGCCCCGAGTCTCAGCGGCGCCAGACGTTGACCTTCTCGGTGGCCAGCAGCGGCGCACCGTCGGGGCCCTTCACGTACGCGGGGATCCACTGGCGGCGCCGCAGCGCCCGGTCCGGGCCGTGGGCCTGGTCGCGCCAGTGCCCGGTGACGACCCAGCGGTGCCGGTAGCGGCGCCCGGCCGGGTCCGCGCCTTCCTCCTCGCGGTAGTCGGGGACGTAGGCGCGGCGCAGGTCGACGATGGTGACGCCGGGCAGGGGCTGCTGCCGCCGGGCGTAGGCCCGGGCAGTGCTCTTGTCCGCCGGTGCCGGGCGTCGGTCGACAAGCGTGACCTGCTGCATGAGGGCCCATGCGGCGGCAAGGGTGGTGGCCACCATGGTGGGAATGCCGGGGTCGAGGTCGGCGAAGGCGACCGGCTCAGGGGTGATCGGCAGGGTGTGGCTGCGCAGGGGAACGAGCGGGGGGACCGCGTCCTCCTCCAACGTGCCGAGCTGGCTGATCTCGGCGGCGAGGCGGGTCCGGGAGAGGTACAGGCCGATGCCGAGCGCGCCGTCCTCGGCGCCCCACGAGATCGCCTCGACCGGAATCTGCACCCCACCGGAGTCGAAGGACCCGATCCCGCCGTCGAAGACGATGAGGCCGGACGGGCTCGGCCGGTCCGCGCTCGCCCACCGGGCCGCGGCGAGCTGGTCGCCGGCGGCCACGGCCAGCGCCGTCATGTCCGGTGCGACCCAGAAGAGTTCGGCGGCCCGCAGGCGGCTGGCCTCCGCATCCAGGCCCGGCTGGTTGTCGGTGCCGGTGTCGGCGCGCAGTGGCGCGGTGGGATCGGTGAGGTGCTGCAGCAGCTGGTCGCGCATGCGGGGCAGCGCGGACGGCCTCACCCCGCGTCCTTGAGGTCGGTGCGGGTGCCCTGTCCGGGACGGGTGGCGCGGGCGTAGACGATCTCGGTCTTGCTGTACAGCGACTGACCCCCGCGGCCGGGCTCGCGGCTGACGGCCTGAACACCCCAGCGGGAAAGCGTCTTGCGGGCGGACCCGGTGCTGGACGCTCCGATGTGGGCCGCGACCTGGTCCAGGCCCCACGTCTCGTCGGCGAGTTCGACCTCGACGACGTAGGAGGTGCCGACGGCCTCCCACGTTCCGGTGACCACCCAGCCGGCAGCGTCGAGCATCTGCTCGGCCTCACGGATGGCGTCGTCGACGTTCCCGTCGCGGGCGTCGACTCCCGTGATGCCGTAGAAGACCGGGGCGCCGGTGGAGCTGTACTCGGGCTTCTCGACCTCGAAGCCGTTCCCGTCGTAGTCGATGACGGTGGTGATGTCGTCGGCGAGGACGGTGACGTCGCAGTTGTCCTGGTCGAGGCAGGAGCGGTCGTCGACGAGCCAGGCGGTGAAGTGCGTGTTCATGGTGGTGTCCTTCGGGTTCAGAGGGCGGCGATGGCGGCGCGGACTCCGGTGACGACCGCGTCCCACACGTCCTGGGGGGTGGCGACGCGGCTGGTGGCATAGCCGAAGCGGCAGTGGAGCTCGCCGTCCGCGGCGTCGAACCACACCTTGTCGATGGAGCCGAGGAGCTTGCCGGCCTGGCTGTTGGAGATGTTCTCGCCCTGCCAGGAGGCGGAGGAGATGTTGCCAGTGCCGTAGCGGGAAATGGCCAGGCCAGCGAGGTCGGCCCAGTCGTTGAGGTAGACGCGGTCCATGCCGTTGCGCTGCCAGCGGTTGCCGCCGATGGCGGTCATCGTGTCGGCGGTGAAGGCGATGGTGGCCGGGCGGCGGCGCAGGAGGGCGGGGAGCTTGATGCGGTAGGCGAGGGAGGCGGTGTCGACGATCCAGCGGCCGGCCTGCTTGACTGCGGCGACGACACCGGTGCGGCACCAGATGCGGATGGTGGCTGCGGTGACGCCTGCCTGGTGGGCTGCTGCGGCGGTGATGGCGGTCATCGTGGGCTCCCTCTCTCGATGAACCCAACTATGCCTCACTGTGAGGCGAAGTGCAAGCCTCTCTTTGGCTCTCACTGTCCGTAGCCAGACAGCGAAATGACGGGGTCTCAGCCCGGGAATCCGGAGAGATTGATCAGCCCGCCGGGCCATCTGGTTACGGACAGTCAGCCTCATGGGTGATCAGGTCGTGGCGCTCGCCCTTCGACGGCCAGGTCGTGACGCTGATCCAGACCGGGCCGGCTGCCCGGTTCCTCCCGCACAGGGCGCCCGGTGCTGCACCCTGGGAGCATGGACACCGTGGTGCTGTGCGAGTGCTGTGGCCAGCCGTGCCCGTGGACGCCGTTCGGGGCCTGCTGCTCCTGGGACTGCTTCGACCGGGATCGGAGCAGCGTCGAGGAGCAGCAGGCGATGGTGGAGGCCGCACCGGAGGCGTTCGCGTTCTTCATGGGCCTGCCGCCCGGGGAGCGCATCGAGTAGCGCGGACTGATCGGCTCCGAACGCGCGAGAGCCCCACCGTAGTGGGGCCCTGGCCGGCCTGCAGGCCGATGACGAAGCAGGGGGTGCGCGCGCTGCCCTGCCTGTCGCGGTCCTCGCGGGTACCCGCATCTCGTGCCCGGCGCCCCGCTTGACCCGGGTCGCCCGAGTGCGCTGACGCTGGCGTTCGAGACTGGGGCAATCGTATAGCGCGGCGCTACGCTGAGGCGCCCCTGGCAGGCTCGACCACGGTGTACGGATACTGATCGACCGGCAGGACCAGTTCGATACCGCTAGTCAGTCGGACCCGCTGGGCATCGTCGCTCTTATCGATCGACTCGACAGTGTCCTCGATGCGGAAGACCGCCCGGGCGCCTACGTCCAGCCCGTACACGATGTTCGATTGGTAGACCATGGCCTCGGTCTCGCCGTCGAGCGCGCGAAGCGTTGTGCAGGGCCAGGACTCGTCTCCGTGCCTGAGGCACAGTGCGCACCCGACGTTGTGGACGGATTGGTGCAGGGCCCTGACGGCCTCCGCTCCGTCGCGGAGCTGCTGGATGCGGTTCGCGGGGCTCGTCATGAGGCCGGTCCTTTCAGGTGCGGCTGTTCCCGTTGTTCGGCGAGCCAGGTGCCGTAGCCGGGCCGGATCATCGGGTCTCCTGGATCTCGGCGAGGTGGTTCTGCCAGGCGGCGACGCCGTAGCGGGGCCAGCGGGTGGGCGGGGATGCCCAGTCGCAGGCGCAGCGCAGGACCGCGGGCTGTTCGTTGCCCTCGGGGCGTGTCCACCGGGGGCGGTGGGTGTCGCTGGCGACGAGGTGGGCGTGGTCGGGGCAGACGTATCCGACGGCGGCGGTCATCGGCAGCCAGCCTGCGCCGGACCAGGACTCGCGCTGTGGCGGCCGGCCGGACAAGGTGGCCATCGCGTCGAACTCCCGGAGGCACGCCGGGTACAGGCAGTGGCGGAGCTGCGGTGCGTTCAGCGCCGCGTCGCGTTCTGCGGCGAGTTCGGCCTCCAACTCGGCTACCCGAGCTTCGGCGCGCAGCCGGGCCTGGTGCGGGGTCAGCTTCCCGACGCGCTGCAGGATGAAGACGAACGACTCGGGCGACTCGGCGACCTTCACCTCCATCTCGATCGGGGTCTCCGAGTAGTTCGGTGCGTCGCCCAGCATGCCGCGGGCGGCGCCGACCCAGGCGGCCACCATGTCCTGGGACGGCTCAAGTTCCATGGCCATGCCGTTGCGGAAGTCCATGGCCTTGAGGTGGGTCTCGTTGACGACCTGCTCGGCGTACTGGGTGCAGGCGTTGTCGTCGAGGATGGCCAGCGCGGTGTCGGTGAGGACGTCAGCGAGCTGGCCGGCAGGCGTGGACTGCAGGGCCGCGGCGAACGCGGTGCGCAGCTGTGCCTCGAAGGTGTCGAGGGTCTCGTCTCGGGTGGTCACGACTTGTCCTCTCGGGGTTGGCAGCGGTGGCAGCCGTTGCGCATGGCGCAGGCTATGGACGTGTTGCAGCCCTGCATGGGGTGGTCCTGCCGGATCAACCAGCCGTCGAGGGCGTCACGGAGCTGCTCGGCTATCTGATGGTCGAGGCCGAGTTCGACGGGCCCGGCTTGGGTGTCGAGGTAGTCGACGTCGGGGAGCCAGATGAACGCGGTGCCGTCCCGGCCGTTGGTGATGCGGACCTGGTTGTCGGGGTCGGTGGGCTCCCCTCGGTACTTCGCCAGGGCGTCGCGGACGTCCTTCTCGGCGGTGTCGCCGGAGTCCCACCATTCGACAGCGTGCCAGAGGTCGGACAGGCGCTTCACCCGCACGTCTGCGCGGACCTTGAACTGCCGGAGCTGCACGATGAGCTCCTGCGTCTCGTGGGCTGCGTCTTCGGCGTATCCGAGGCCGGCGAGGCGGTCGGCCATCTCTTCGAGTCGATGCTCCTTGGCGAGGAGTTCGCCGAGGTCCATGACCCGGCACAGGTAGTCGTACGAGCCGCCGCTCACTGCTGCGCCTCCTGGTAGCAGCCATGGCAGTCGTCGGCGTTGCCGTTCTCGCAGGCGTGCTGGCCGAGGGGTGTGCCGGTGTCAGCGTGGAGCCGGTACTCATCCAGGATGGTGTCGAACTCGTGCCAGAACTCGCTGCTGTCTCCGTGGCGGTCGAAGCGGTCCCGCTGTGCCTTG
Organism: Kitasatospora sp. CMC57; assembly: GCF_045866025.2. Taxonomy (NCBI): domain Bacteria; kingdom Bacillati; phylum Actinomycetota; class Actinomycetes; order Kitasatosporales; family Streptomycetaceae; genus Kitasatospora; species Kitasatospora sp. CMC57. Next base: position 43,349 of record NZ_AP035882.1, read on the forward strand.
AGCCACGCCTCGATGGCGTCACCGCGTCGCGGCGGAACAGCAGGCAGAGCTGGGACCTGATCGATCGTCACCCACTCCCCTGCCAGCGTGGCCCGGGTCACCAGCTCGAAGCCGGGCACGGTGTCGCGGTAGCGGGCGAGGCGCTCTTCGGTGGTCTTGCGGTGGTAGCTGGGGTCCATGACGAAGCCCTTGGGGTGGCGGAGTGCGTACTCGATGATCGAGCCGTCGTCGACCTGGTCGGGGTGGGTCACTGCTGCTCCTCAAAACGCACCACAGCGACAGGGGTCCCAGCCGAAAGGGTGATCCCTACTTGCCTCCTCCGGGGCGGGTCACCCGCCCACTCCTCGGCGAAATAGGGGCCCGCTCCACCGCATTCACTCACTACGAGCGTCACCTCCTTCTCGCCGGTGCCGAGCAACAGCATGTCGCCCTGCTGGACAGGACCGGTCAACTGGATCCGTTCGTCTTGATAGAACACATTCGCGGCCAGGGTCAGATGCGGGCGGTCGGGTCGCTCGTTCTCGGGGCGGGTCACGGGTGCTCCTTCTTGCTGGGTGTGAAGGCCAGAATGCAGCCTTGGCAGGTGGTGTGTGGCTCTTCTGATGCTGGCAGGCCGATGTGACCGCACGCGGTCCTCACCCGGACGTTGCCGGGGAGTTGGAGCGCCATGTGGTTGACCCGGCCGCCGAGCAGCTTGGTGATGAGCGGGAAGTCCGACGGCCGGAGTGCGCGCCTCACTGCTGCTCCTTGACGGGCTCACTCTGGCGCGGGGCAAACGTCAGCGTGGCGTGCCACATGTCCTTCGGGTCGAGGCAGTGCTCGATCTCGGTGACCCGGTAGCGGGTATCGCGGTTGCCGTTCTGGATGAGGAGGTAGTCGTCCTGGCGGATCATCGGGCCGACGAGGGGGCCCCAGCCGGAGACGTGAAGTTCTCGGCCGCCGTTGATGGTCTCGTGGATGGCGTAGTCGTGGCCCCAGCCTCGGTGTCCGGGGCCGTAGTTGTGAGTGGTGGGTTCGGTCACTTCGGGGCCCCCTTGGTCGGGTATTCCTGGCCGGCGGCGAGTGCTGCGCGGGCCTGTTGTGCTTCGGCGATGAACGCGTCCAACTCGTCGAGGGCATCCTGGCGGGTGCTCACATCCGTGAAGCTCCACCCTGGGTCAATGCGCCAGTCGCCGCACTTGTGGGGTAGCTGAACTTTCCAGCCGGGCTTGCCGTCGTTCCACGGCTCGTCGGCGTAGTCGACGTACTTGACCTCGAAGCCGAACGCGGGCTGGTCGCTCACAGCTGCTCCTCTGCATGCTGGTAGCCGCGCTGCGGCGGGTGGTAGGCGATCTCAACGAGCTCAAGCCCCCGCCAGTCCCGGTCACGCCGGTAGACGCGGGTCTCCTGGCAGCACGGGCAGCGGTGCGCCTGAAAGCGGAGCAGCGGCGTGCCAGGACCAGCCAGTCCGAATGCGAGCAGTGATGGCCCGGGGTGGTCGCACTGCGGGCAGCCGTTCAGGTCCCCGGCGCGGGTGCACAGGATGACCGGGGCGGGCTCCCAGCGGCGCCACTCGATCCGCTCGCCGTCATGGTCGGCGGGGAGGTCCGGGATGGTGTGGACTGCGGTGAGGCGGGCCCGGAGCTCGGCGTTCTCCGCGCGCAGCAGCTCCAGTTCGGTGGTCACCTCGTTCACGTCGTCTCTTCCCACTCATCCAGGACGATGACCCTGCGCCGCAGCACCTTGCCGCCGTGCAGCTTGCCGTGCTCGATGCGCCTGTCCAAGGGGTAGGCGTCCAGGAGGTCCGGTGCCAGATTCCACATGTGGACGCCGCCGCCGGACATGAGCTGCCCGTACTCCTCTACGATGACGGGCCGCTGTCCCTGATAACGCTGGACGGCGTTCGCGCACTGCCCCCAGATCATGGTGTGCGGCCAGGGCTGGGTGTTTGGCTGGCAGCCGGAGCCGCAGTTCCCGAAGTCGTTCTCGGCACTCATGCTGGCCTCCGGTCTTCGAGGCGGGTAACGCCCGCGGTGAGGTGGTCGGCTCGGTCGGCTGCTGCGAGCAGTGCCATGGCGAGGCGGCGGGCGTCGATGGGGAGCATCGCCCCGAAGTCCAACTTGTCCAGCCAGTCGTAGTGGTGGTGGGGGTCGGGCTCGGCGACGTAGACGAAGTCCCTGGATTCCTCGTCGTCGACGGTGCGGACGATCCACAGCGGCGGCCGGCGGCCGGGCAGGACGCGCTGATCAACACGCCACTCGTGGCCGGGCATCGCGTGCCCGGGAGGGTTGATCAGGTCGGGCTTCGGGCGCTCAGCACTGTCGGCCATCGCCACCAGCAGGGCCAGTTCGCGGCGGACCTCGGCGAGGCTCAGGCCGTCCAAGGTGTCAGCCATGATTCGCCCTCCCCTTGCCGGAGTACCACGGCAGTGCAAGGCCGTCGTTGGCCGAACGCGGTACGAGGTGCAGGTGAAGATGGAACACGGACTGGGTGGCTTCCCTGCCCGCGCTGGTGATCAAGTTGACCGGCGTTCGCATCTTGTGCGCCAGGATCGATGCTCGCGTCATCACGTCCCCGGCAACCTGCGCGCCCCGGGTGAAGTCCACCAGGTGCGTCTTCGGCAGCACCAGGATGTGGCCGTCCACCACTGGCTTCAACGGCACGATCGCGATGATCTCCGTGCCCCACCTGCTACCGCTCTTCCACTCGCCGAGGATGATGGCGGGCGCGTTCCCGGAAACGATCTCGCAGAACGGGCACCCGGGTCGGCGCACCCTGTCCGGCAGGCGCTCGAACGTCTCCGGGTTGCAGTGGCAGGCCCACGGGTCACCGGCAGGGCAGTTCGGGCAGATATGGCCGCTGCGGGGCTGCTGGTTGGTCATGGGTCAGCTCTCTTCGGGACGAGGGTGGCGGCGAGGTAGGCGTGCTCGACGAAGCACCAGCCGGCGGGGCTGTGCCGCCGCAGTACCCAGGGAACGGGCTTGACGAGAACCTCGATGCCCTCAGGAGTCTGCAGGGCTACGCCGACGCCGTAGAAGCCGGCCTCGATGAGGAAGTTGGTGCTGGGCCGTACCCGGGTGAGGAGAGCTCGGGTGCAGAACGGGGCGTAGGAGGTGACGCGGCCGAGGGTGGCGGCGTTGGCGCGGCCCTCGACGAGGGCGAGGTGGACGGTGGCGGGCTTCACCGCGAGGCGGGTCACGGTGCCGGGCTTGCCCTGGGTGGTGTCGATGTGGACGGCGCCGGCCGCCTGGCGGCGGGCCGTGGACTGCTGAGCGGGCGTCAGGTTGGCCATCGGTACCGGGATGCCGCCCGGGAGGGTGAGCAGCAGGTCGGTGTCGTCGGGGCGGTAGTACGCCTCGGGTACCGGGTGGAAGGTGCGGCGGCGGGCGTCCTCGGTGAGGTTGATGCTGGTGAACAGCACCGCCTTGCGGTGGCCCGGCGGCTGGGTGGTCCACACGGTGTGGTCGGGCAGCCCGGGCACCAGGGCCCGGGCTGCGGCCATGAGCTGCTGGTCGACGTCGTGCACGGCTCAGCCCTCCTGGGCGGGGTGTTGGGGGAACGCTTCCGGGTGCTGCGCCTTCCAGGCCGCCCAGTGGGGCCAGGGCTCGTCGCCGGTGCTGTGGATGCGGTCCATGAGCTGCTCCAGGGTGACCGGGCCCTTGATGGTGGCGGTGTCGGTGTCGGTACCGCGCTGCCGGGGGAACACCGGCGCCCAGAACGGGCCGCCGGTCCAGGTGACGCACCGGTAGGACCAGTCGTCGGCCGCCCACTTGTGGAAGATGCTCGTGGTGTAGCAGTCCATGTCGAAGGGCTTCGCCTGCTGGATCTTGCGCCAGCGGCCGTTGCCGAAGTGGCGGTCCTGGTACTCCTCGATGAACGAGGCGATCATCTGGGCCTCAGCGTCGGTGGGCCGCACTTCGGACTCGCGGTCGAAGGTGGCGGTGTAGCTGTGACCGGGGTGGGTGCCGGTGACGGGGATGCGCAGCGCGGTGAGGGGGTCGTCGCGGTCCACGTCGGTCCCGTACGGCCAGGCGGTGTCGGCGGTGGTCACGGCTGCTCCTCGATCGTGTAGGTGACGGTCTTGCGGACAACAGCGGTGGGCAGGCCAGGGTGACGCTCCGCCAGCTGCGCCTGACGCTCCCGGGCTTCCTCCAGCGTGGCCCTGGCCGGGCCGATGGAGCTCCAGGCGTCGGCGTCGTACCCGAGGACCCGCCACTCCTCGCTGCCCATGGAGGCCACGCTGTCGGGCAGGGCCTTGCGGGCGGCCAGGTACTGCTTGAAGTCGGCGATCGCGGCCCGGTCACCGTCGGTGAGCTGCGCCTGCGGGTCGTTCCCGCACACCGGCCGGCGGGTCACGGCTGCTCCGTCTTGGTCTGCTCGTAGTCGGCGAGCACTGCCGGGAGGGCGAGCGCGAGGGACTCGGCGATGTGCCAGGTGTCGCTGTCGAACTTGGGGCAGCTGGCCGGCCACTGGTCGCAGCCGCACAGTTTGGCGTGCCGCTGCTCACCGAGGGCCTTCTCCCCGACCGCGGCCAGGCGGGCAACGAGGCCGGTGGCCGCCGCGATGCTCTGGGTCGCAGCCTGGGCCTTGCCCTGCTCGTGGGCGGCGATGATGGCCGGCACGCCGATGGCGAAGGCGTCGGTGTCCCAGTAGCCGAAGAACATGTCTCCGGGGGACTTCCAGGAGGCGCACTTCTTCGGCCACGCCGAACAGGCGCACGCGCGCTCGTGGTAGTAGTCGTTGAGGGCCTTGTTGCCCGCGTCGATGAGCTGCTCCAGCAGTTCGTTCGGCAGCTCGGGCGGGGTGGTGGTCATGTGCGGTTCCTTCGGCGTTGGCGGGCGGCGTCGAGCCGGTTGAGGAGTCCGTAGAGGGCCCAGGAGCCTCCTGCGATGGAAGCGCAGGAGGCAGTGAGGACCGCGGCCACGATGAGGCGGTCGAGTAGGTGCTCCACGGTCAGACGAACTGTTCGGGGGCGACACCGAAGAAGCGGTGCGGCAGGTCCTCACCGGACTCGAGCCAGGCGTCGAGCGCGTCCACATCGCGCTGCTCCAGCTCGTCCATCAGCCAGCCTCGGACCATGGGGACTGCCGGGTCGGCTACGGAGAGGCCCTCGGTGGCTGCGAAGTCGTAGCAGAGCTGCTCGGTGGAGCGGGTGGCGATCTGCGTGCGGATGCCGGCCTCGGCCTGGGCGGCTTCGGCGCGGAGGGCGTTGTCCTGACTGGGCATCGGGGGCTCCTGACGGGTTGTGAGGCGGGGGCTTCCGGTGTGCCGGGAGTTTTGGTTATGCTTGCCGCTCCGTCGGACCGTCACCAGATGCTGGTGCCGGTCCTTTTGCGTTCTCTGGGGTGGTGATGGGTTCACCGTACCCGATTCCTATTGCGTACGCAATAGACATGTGCGAGAGTAGAGGCGCGGCCACCCCCGGCCGGACCGACACCGCTTGCGTACGCAATAGAGAAGTGGGAGACACTGGTGACTCGACACCAAACGCGCCCGCCCGGCCGGCCTCATCCATCCGAGCGGCGCGCCCCGCCGACTCGAGGACACCGCGTGGCTAACCGCCCCAGCGACACCAACCCCCGCACCCACAGCGCCGCCGTCCTGCAGATCGCCGAGCAGCTACGCGCCGAGGGCCGGGAGCTGATGGCCGACACCCTCGGGCAGTACGTCGCCCTCGTCGACGAGTACGTCGGCAAGCGCGCCGAACAGCTCCGGTACGACAAGGCCCCCAACATGCCGATGTACGTCGACTCGGGGGTGTGGGACCGGGCGGTGGCCAGGGCGGCAGCCGAGGGCAAGTCCATCGCGGCCGTCATCGACGACGGCTACACCGAGCTGCTGGCCGGCCGCTGGACGCCGCTCAAGCCCGAGCGGGCCGCGCCCGGCACCGCGGGCGCCAAGGCCACCAAGAACACCCGGGTCGCGGTCGACCGCGCCAAGAAGGTGACCGCCTACGTGGCCGCCAACGCGGAGCGCATCGACTGGAAGCCGTCCCCGGCGCAGGTCGCCGTGGCGTGGCTCGGGGTGTACGCCCCGCCCGAGGGCAACGCCACCGCGTAACCCACCCCCCGGGGGTCCGCGTCCAGGTCTGCCGACAGCTGGCCGAACCCCCCGCCCCGAACACCTCACAGTCCCGTAGGAGATCCACACATGGCAGGCCATCAGGCCGCCGGCGACGCCGGTGGCTCCCCTCAGCACACCCCGAACCAGGACAACAGCGAACCGGGCTGGACCCGCGCCGAGCAGCTCGCCGCCCTGGAGGAGCTGCGCGCGAAGTTCCCCGACACCGCGATCTCCCAGCTGCCCAGGATCACCTGCGGCAACTGTCGCAACGCCCCGGGCAAGGTCTGCAACACGCACGAGCGGACCTGGTGCCAGACCTGCAGCCAGAACGTGTCGAACCAGCACATGCACCTCAGCTACGTCGGGCACGCCGAGGCCACCGCCCGGTTGCTCAATGTGGACCCGCTGTGGAACTGGGAGCCGGTGGCCCTCACCGAGCAGGGCCTGCCGATGCTCGACCAGTTCGGTGGGATGTGGATCCGGCTCACCGTCGCCGGGATGACCCGGCTGGGGTACGGCGACGCCGAGGGCAAGAAGCCGGGCCCGCACGCCATCAAGGAGATCATCGGCGACGCCATCCGCAACGCCGGCATGCGGTTCGGGATGGCGTTGGACCTGTGGTCGAAGACGGATATCCACGCGGTACCGGAGCCGGAACTCTCCCCCGGGCAGAAGCTCGCCGCTCGCATCAGGGAGCAGCGCATCTGGCGGTCGGTGCGGGGGCTGCGGGTGGTCCGTGAGGAGGCCGCCACTGCTGACCTGCTGGACTTCGTGGTCGAGGACGCGGACTGGTACACGATCGGCGAGCTCATCGACCGTCAGATCGCGGTCCTGGAGGAGCAGGCAACGAGGGACGAGGACCGCCGGGCTGCTGCTCCGGCTGCTCGGGCGGCCGCCGCCACTCAGGTGGCCGTCGAGCATGGCGTCCCGGTCGCTGAGCAGAGGGCCTTCGTCGACCAGGCGTTCATCGACCGGGTGGCCAACGGCTGGAACAGCGTGGACGCCACGCAGATGGCCCTCAGCGAGGCCACGGCCAGGGGCCTGGTCAACCACTGGATGGCTGGCCCAGGCGAGAAGTCCTACCAGGTTGGGCTGCTGCTGACGGGGCGGCTTGCGGAACTCAGGACCTACAACCAGGAAGAGGCGGCGTGATGGCGGGATATGTGCCTGTTCGGAAGGCCGGGTTCGTCAGCGGCGGCGACGACTTCCAGGCCCGAGCGGCGTGTCGGGAGGTCGGCAGCGCGCCGTTCTTCTCCCCCGAGGGGGAACGCGGAAGGGACAAGGCCAGCCGGGAGGCCGCCGCCAAGAAGGTGTGCTTCCGCTGCCCCGTGCTGCAGATGTGCGCCGAACTGTCCCTCGCCCGGCGGGAGCCGTACGGCACGTGGGGCGGCATGACGGAGGACGAGCGCCACGACATCCTGCAGCGGCGCGCCCAGGCCGCGTTGGAGGTGGCGGCGTGATGGACACCACCACCAGGGTGTGGGTCGTCGCGGTCGCCGCGTCGATGGTCTGCGTGATGGCCGGCCGCCTGGGTCAGGCGTGGCGGGAGTCCGGGCGCCGTGCGCACGCATCCTCCGATGCTGCGGTGGCGGCGTGCCGGGCCCGGGAGCAGAAGGAGCCGTCGCGGTTCGTCCCGCTGCTGGAGGGCCCGCTGCCGGACCGTCACTTCCCCACCGTGCGGGCGGCGCAGGCGATCGTGGACGGCGAGCTCGACCGGATCGGGCCGCTGTACCCGGGCTGGGAGCAGATGGCCGCCCCCGCCGAGGAGCACCCCGGCCGCCCGTACTGACCGCCGCCGGACCCCAAGGGGGGTGGCCACCAGCACGGTGGCCACCCCCTCTGCCGTACCCAGAACCCCCGTGCGAAAGGAGCAGCCCGTGGTGCACGCCGTAGTAACGCTGGTCTTCCTCCTCGTCGGGGGCGCGTGGTGGTGGCGGATCTCGTGGGAGCGCTGGCGCCGGGCCCTGGCCGCCGAACAGGCCGCCCGGCACCGCGACCACTTCGTCGCCCAGACCCGGTACCAGCTGCTGGAGCACTCCACCGGGCAGCTGCACCGGGCACTCGGCCAGCAGCCCGGCCTGGAGCCGGGCATCGACTTCATGCTCTGGGAGGAGAACGGCGATGACCGATGACGGCGAGCCGCAGCAGTGGGACGAGATCCCTGAGGGTGCCCGCCGGGTCCTCGACGAGCGCGGCCGCACGATGGTGGTGTCCTCGGCGATGGTCCTGGCCGGGCTGCTGTCCGCCGGGCTGCTGCAGCACGTGCGCTCGCCCGGGGCGCTGGTGGAGGTGCTGGCGCCGTCGGTGCCGCCCGGCGCGGAGCGGGACCGGCTGGTGTTCGCGGCCGGGGCGGCGGCCGGCCTGTGGGCGGGCCAGTGCCGGGCCCGGACCCGCTGGGAGCCCGCGGCCTTGCAGCGCGCTGCGGACGACTACTTCGCGGCCGGGTGGGCGGCGATGGGTGGCTTGGCTGAGCAGGCCGCCGCCGTGGTGCCGGACCGGCCGGGCGTGGGGGAGCAGCGGTGAGCCCCAGCCCAACCGGCCGGGGTGTTCCGGCGGCCACGGCCGCGCCCGGGGCGGCCCAGCGGCGGGGCCGGGGGCAACCCGCCCGCCTCGACCCCGCCACCCCCGGCGGTGCGGCCCGCCGCCAGACCCTCCTGGACGCGCTGCGCACCGGTGCCAGCTTGGCGGAGGCCGCGACCGCAGCCGGGGTGTCCCGCTCCACCATCCACAACACCCGAGACCGCGACCCCGACTTCGCCAGCGCCCTCCTCGACGCCCAGCACGCCCACCGCCGCGCCGGACAGCCCCTGTGCCCCGCCTGCGCCGAGGCTGCCCTGGTCCTGACCGTGGACGGCGTGGCCTGCCGGGCCTGCACCGCCCAGTACCGCCTCACTCCCGTTCTGGCCACCCCGGTGGCCGAGCCGGACACCGGGGGCGACGTCGTCACCTTCCCCACCGGCACCGTGCTGGCCCAGGCCGGCTGACCCCTCACCAGGAGGCCCCTCGTGAAGCCCACCGTTCTCCGCCACCCGGCCAAGCCCGGCGCCCGCCTCACCCCCTGCACCGTCTTCCTCGCCTCCGACCGCCGCCGGGCGCCGCTGCTACGCGGCCTGCCCGAGCAGTGCGGCGAGTGCGGGCGCTTCGACCACGAGCACTTCTACGAGCCGGTCACCGAGCCGGGGGTGCGGCCGCTGTTCTTCGTCCGCCAGTACGACACCAAGGGCAGCACCTGGTGGTGGATCGGCATAGCCCGCCACATCACCCGCCGCCCCGCCGCCGACGACACGAACGCCGAGGTCTTCTTCGCGTCCCGCCCCTTCCCCCGCCAGAGGAGCACCCGGTGAACCTCCCGCCCACCGACCAGGAACGCCATCTCCGCCCCGGCTTGACCCCGGCCCCCGTCCGGTGCGACGACATGGCCCACCCCATCGCCCCGTTCTCCGAGGAGCCGCTGTTCTGCACCCTGCGCCCACACGCCGACATCTGGCACCACGACGAGCGTCGGGGAATCCGCTGGCGCGACGATCTCCCCGAAGCCGAAGGAGCCAGCCGGTGATCGCCAACGGCGAGCGGCACCCGGACGACGACCAGGGCCAGAGCGCCCTGCCTGTGTGCTCCTGCTGCGCGCTGCCGCTGTACGAGAAGGAGGTCAGCGAAGGGCGCACCGCGTGCTGCCGCTGCGAACAGGTGACGAACAGCCGGCTGCGGGACGTCGCCGCACTGTGGCCCCGCCTGCCCGCCTGCACCCTGAAAGGCACGGCCGTGGACACTGGCGGCCGCTCCACACCCGGCGGCACCGGCTCGGCCGCCCCCGGGAACCTGGCTGCGATCAGCCTCCTCGCCGGGGACGTGACGAACCGTCTGCGCGTCCACGAGGACCACTGGCGCCAAGTCCGCGGCGGCCAGCCCGTCACCGAGTTCCGCGGCAACCCCGACCAGGGCCTGAAAGCCGTCCTGGCGTACCTGTCCATCAACCTCAACTGGGCCTGCCACGAGCCGGTCGACCTGCACGCCCTCTCCGTCGACCTGCGGCACCTGGTGGGGGAGATGACCGCCATCGTCACCGGCGAGCGCGACCCCCGCGTCACCATCCCGTACCCGTGCCCGTACCCGGCGCGGGGCTTCGACTCGGATGACCCGCAAGCGCCAGCGTGCGGCGGCCGGCTGCGCATGGACCCCCGTGTCGCTGAGATCCGCTGCCAGGACTGCACCGCGAAGCTGCCCAAGCACCTGTGGGCTCAGCTCGGCGTCATTGTCGGCGCGATCGTCCTTGCCGCCGCGTGACCACCAACCCGCTGGAGCCCACCGTGCAGAACCCCGACCTCCCTTGCCCTCACCAGGACTTCGAAGCCTCCGTCGAGGTCAACCGCCTCACCGCCAACGACAACGACCCCACCGTCATCGGCTACTCCGCCGACATCAAGGTCCGCTGCGCCAACTGCCAGGAGCAGTTCCGCTGGACCGGCCTCCAGGCCGGCCTGTCCCAGGCCCACCCGATGTGCTCGATCGACGAGAGCGTCCTCTGCGCGCCGCTGCGCCCGGCCTCCGCCGACCCGGACTTCGGCATCGGGCTGCCCGGCTACGCCATCAACTACCGGGAGTCCCCGACCCCGGCCGACACGCCACCAGGAGACCCCCAGTGATCAGATCCGCGCCCCAGCCCGGCGACATCGGGCTCACCACCATCGAGGGCCCCATCGGGGTCCTCGTCCGTTTCGGCCAGTGGATCAACGGCACCGGCTTCGGCATGTACGAGCACGCCTTCGTTGTCCTGCCCGGCGGCCGGCTGATCGAGGCGATGCCCAGCGGGGCCCGCATCCGGCCCCTCGCCGACTACGACGGCAAGCACGTCCTGTACGTTGCCCCGGCCGGCCTGACGTACAGCCACCGGGTCCTCATCGCCGAGACCGCCGCCGCGTATGAGGGCGTCGGCTACAGCTTCGCCGACTACCTGGCGCTCGCTCTGCGCCGCCTGCGGATCCCCGCACCGGGGCTGCGCCGCTTCATCGCCTCCACCCGGCACATGATCTGCTCCCAGCTCGCCGACCAGGCGTACACGGACGCCGGTGTCCAACTATTCGCCGACGGCCGCTGGCCGGGCTGGGTCACCCCCGGGGACCTGTTTCAGCTGCTCGCCGTCCAAGACCGCCAGGAGAACGTCGATGTCTGACGAGATGCCGTCTTTCCCGCTTACCCAGCTCGCCCAGAGCGCCTCGGCGATGCACGAGATGTTCGTCGCCCAGGTGGCGGCTGGGTTCACCGAGGCCCAGGCGCTGTACCTGGTCGCGTGCATGGTTTCCGGCGGACCCCGGGAGCAGCGGTGAGCGCCGAGATCGGGGCCGTGCTGGAGGAGCATCACCCGGTGCGGTCGGTGAATGGTGTGGCCGGCCCGCTGTGCGGGGCGTGCGGCGTGGGGTCGGTGTGGCCGTGCTGGCACGTTCACCAGGTGGCGACTGTTCAGGAGACGGGGTGCGGTTGGGTGTTCACCCTGGCGGGGACCCGCTCCCCCTAGTTGGCGGGTCGGGCGCGTAGCGTCCGGCCGGTCGATGGCGGCGACAGCCCAAAGGATCTTGGCGCATGTATTACATGGTCAACTTTTTGATCTTTGTCCAAGTAATCGAAGTCAAGGCGATGCCGGGTTCGTCCGGTTCTGCACAGTGCGCTCAGCGGGTGATACGGGGTCAGATCGGACGTTCCGTCAAGCCGTGGGAGTCATACGGCGAGGAGCGTGCATTCTGCCGTGTGCAGGCGGTAGGCTGACGCCAGCGGAAGCGTTTCACTCTCGGTGAACCGTTGCGCAACACCGACAACAGCACATGGAAAGGGGCCCTGACTTCCCCTCCGGCGCGGGAACGCCGAGAGCGAGAGGAACGGACCCCTTCGACTACCGCAAGAGAGGCGGTCGTCTCGTGAATCAGCGTACCCGGGCACCCCGATGCCCGGCCAGTAGGGCCCGCAACTCCGGCGTGAACATCACACGACCGCCGTCGAGTAGCGGGCCCTTGCGCGTTCACGGGACGGCCGCCCTCGAGACTTCCCGTCGCCCGCTCCGGGCCCCGGGCACCAACAGGCAGCCCTCAAGGGGGATCTCGATGACGTAGGAATCGCTGGGCGGGGCCACCTCATCCGAGGTTCCTGCCGCCCGGCCGGTCAGCTGCTCCCGGTGCTACCAACACCAGGCGCCTGACGGCCACTCGTTCTTCACCCGCTCCGGTGACCAGGGCTACCAACCCACGGTCCCTCTGCGGCGCCTCTTGAGACCCGGTTACCAGCCGGCCTCTCGGAGGCAATTTTCACCGCCCTGCAAGGCGGATCTTTGTTCGGTTTGAACCCCGAACCCCACAAGGGGGCTTCTTCATGCCCCTGCACACAGTCAGGAGGGCTGAGCTCATAATGCACGACGTCGTTTCGCGTTGCCACATTGACGGGGCATCAGGTCACCGTTTCGACCCGAATGTGTCCCAGGACACGTCCCTCGAGGGCCCCGCCCTGCTCGTTCCGAGCCCACGGCAGTGGGTGTCGAGCACCGCCGGCCGGGCCGTCGAGGACCCGTACTCGTGGATGCAGGCCGTGCACTGGGTGCACGGGACGGGTGCCCACCGGCGGTTCAACGTGACCACGGTGCGCCTCGCGCAGATCCTCGCGGAGCTGAACCCGTGCCGTCCCGGGGTGGAGTACCTGATGCGCCGTCTGGCCCTGTCGGAGCGCGCGGTGCAGTACCACCTGGCCGCGCTGCGGGAGACCGGCCTGCTGGCGTACATCAGCAAGGGCACCCGGCGCCGGGGCGCGCTGCCGCAGGCGTCGGTGTTCACCCGGACCGTGCCGCTGGCGTTCGACGTGGCACTCGGGATCCGTTGCACCCATCAGGGTCTGACGCGCCGTCCGGTGGGGATCGCCGAGCACGGCCGGAAGCTGATCGCGAAGCTGGGGAAGAAGGCGTCCCGGAAGGTGCGCGCACCGCGCCCGAAGAAGGCCCGGACGGCGGCGGCCCGTTGCACCCCAATGGAGGGTGGTTCTGTACTGCCTTCCCTTACCCACTCACCTACCTCTGTCCCTCTAGAGACGTCTGGGGGGAATCGCGAGCTGGCAACCGGGGAGACGAAGAACGGCTCGACGCCGCGCAGGCTGAACAAGATCGGGCGCAGGTTCCAGCTCGCTGCGGAGCTCAAGAGCCGCATCCTGTGGCTGTCCCGGCCGCCGGTCGCCCGGATCGCCTGGGTCATCGCCGAGGTGTCCGATGCGGGATGGACCGCTGACGAGGTGGAGGCCTGGCTGCATCTGCGGCCCTCCGCCGACGTCATCACCCGCCCGTCCGGGTTCCTCGCCGCCCGCCTGGTCGGTGCGGCGGTGGTGTGGGCGGACCCGAAGGCCCGTCAGCGCGCGGTCGAGGCAAGCCGGGAGAGCCGCATCTCCACCAGCGAGCGGCACGCCGAGTCCAACGCCCCGCTGCGCCCGGCCCGGAGCAGCTCGGTGATGGCCGCCGTCCTCGCCGGGATCGGCGAGGGCCTGGCCCGGCTGTCCGCCGACTGCCGTGCGAAGGGCCTGGACGACCTCACCGGCCTGCCCAAGCCGGCCGCCACCGAGCAGGACGACTGGGACCAGGCTGCCGCCGCGATGGTGGCCCTGTTCGGCGACCAGGCCCGCACCGTCCTCGCCACCGCCACAAGGGAGCACTCATGACCAACCGCACCATGACTGACCAGCTGCAGGCAGAGCTGGGCCTGGCCCGGCAGCGCGCCCACCGCGCTGATGCCGAGCACGCCGAGATCGAAGCCCAGCTCCTCGAGGCCCGCGCCGCTGCCCTGCGCGCTGACGCCCGGTCAGCACGCACCGAAGCAGAGAAGGTCAACATCGAGCACACCCTCAGCCAGGTCCGCCGTTTCTGCGAGATGGCGGTCAACGCGAGCATGCGGGTCCAGGCCGTCGAGCACGCCACCGATGTCCTGCCTGTCCTCGACGCCGACCCGGCGGACGGCAGCCCGGCGGACGCAGCCTGGTTCAGCGTGTGGCTTCACGGGAACTGGCGCCACCTCACCAGCCGGATGACCACTCCGCAGCGCGAGCACGCGGCCGATGCCGTCGCCCGGTACAACCGCGTCCTCAACGCCGCCGCACCGTGCAGCAAGCCGGACCCGCTCCTGCTGCGCTGGTGGAGGGGAGAGCGGTGAGCACCAGTCCCTCCGGGCGGGACCTCGCCCGCGAAGCACTCGCCCAGGCCCTCGCCCACCGCAAGAAGACCGGAGGCCTCGACGCCACCGTCCGGCAGAAGCCCAAGCAGGTGCGCACCGCCAGGCGCTCGGGCGGCCGCGACCCGGTCGGCCTCGGAGCAGCGCTGGCCGGGCTCGTGGCTGAGCGGGGCTGGCAGCCAGGTGCCGCAGGGGGTGACCTCCTCGAGCGCTGGCCCACCATCGCCCCGGAGCTCGCCGCCCACGTCCGGGCTGAGCACTTCGACTCGAAGCTGCTGTGCTTGCACCTGCGGCCGAGCTCCCCCGCGTTCGCCACCCAGCTGAACCTGTTCCAGCAGCAGCTCGTCCAGCGGATCAACACCGCGATGGGCCGACCCACCGTCAGGTCGCTGCGGATCCTGCGCCCCACCCACCAGAGCGCGGCACCCCGGGCCACCGAGGTGTCAGCGGAACCAGTGCCGGAGCGCGGCCCGGCACCGGCCGCACCGGCGGAGCTGAGCGCCGAGCTGACGGCCGCGCGGGCCGCAGCCCGGGCCGCCCGGGCGAAGGCCAGGGCCGAGCAGGACGCGCGGCGTGCCGCACTGCTCGCCCCGTACGCCCACCACTGCCCGGCCATCCGCGAGCCGGAGGAGAAGTTCGTTGAGGCTGTCAGAGCCCGGGAGGAAGCTGAGGAGCAGGCCCGCCGGGCCGCCGCCCTCGAGCGGCGCCGGCCCGGGACGACGACACCGCCGCGCGCATCCGGTGCGGCCTGAGCACCCTCGGAGGCAGCCGTGCCGACCCAGCAGCCGACCGCTGACACCCTGCGCCACCTCTGCCCCCTGCCGGGCTGTGGCTGGCACCACGACGACCGCCTGCCAGTTGTCCATGGACAACTGGCCCCCACCGTGGCCGGTCTCAGCAGCGACGAGGCAGCCCATCTGCTCCTCCTCGCCCGCGCCCAGCACCGGCGCGTCGAGGACGCCCTGCTGCTCCACCTCAACCAGCACGGCCCGGCCGAGTGGCTCCCCGCCCTCCGCGCCGCCCAGGACACCCCACCCGAGGAGCGCACCGCCGCCGCCGTGTGGCTGCGCCGCGAAGCCGCCGCCCTCGAACGCCTGCAGGAGCAGCTCGGCTGGACAGTCGATCCCGACGCTGCGCCCCGGCTCGACGCGCCGACCCTCCGAGCCGTCGCGAACCTCCTCGAGAACGGCGAAACCGAGTGACCCACCCGCACGGTCCCCACTGCCGCAACACCCCCGCCTGGCACGCCACCGAAGAACGCGCCGAGCGGGCCCTGCTCGACGAGCACATCCGCACCCTCAGCAAGGAGAGCTCCATGGCCCCGACCATGTTCGACCCCGAAGGCGAGCCCGCTCCCACCCCGCAGGACGACGACCTCGAGCAGGCCGCATGACCACGCACCGCTACCTCGTGCTGATCCCAAGCCGAGGCGCGTCGGTGAGCTACCCGGAAGAGATCACCGTCGGGGACATCAGGGTGTCGATGCGTCAACTCCCTGAGCTGATGGCGGACGCGCACCTGTTCGCAGGGGCAGCGTTCTGCCACATCGCGTGGCCGCCGAACAGCGCGGTGGACGACCGGGTACGCGCCTACCTCCAGAGCAGGGTCCGCCCACCTCACCCCAGCGGCTGCAGTGCGTGCCCCGACCTCGATCTCAGGTTCTGGGCCCACGCGGTGGAAGGAGAACCTGGGCAGAACGAGATCAGCACCAGCCAGGTGCCACGAACGATTGCCGACACCGGCGGGCTGCGCACCGACGCGATTCTCGACCAGTACTTCGCCCGGAGGCCCCTGGCCCGCCAGGCGCACGCCTACGACCAGCAGTACCACCAGCAGACGGAGCTTCTGCGGCGCCTGCTCGCCGGAGCGGACTCGGCCATGGAACTCGAGCACATTCCTCGCGACGTCCGCGACCGCGTGTTCCACCGCATCCTGTACGGCAGCCTCGACGAGAAAGCCGCCCTTGAGCGCGTGGTCAACCTGGAAGCGCAGCAGCAGCGGCTGCGGCAGGCCCCGCTGCACTTCGTCGCGAGCCCGGAGATGCTGCTCGCCGCCGAACTCCTGGCCGACGCCCGCCGCCGGAACACCGAGACCGCCACTGGCGGGAAGCCGTGAGCAGCGAGCAGCGGTTCATGGACGAGATCCGGTTCTGGGACCAGATCACCCAGGACGCCAAGCGCACCATCTACTGCCACCCCGACGACTGCGCCAAGATCCAGCAGGCCGTCGCCGACCAGGGCATCGGGCACATCTTCACCGTCCGCTCGAGCCCCGTCGTCACAGCCGGCCGGATGCTGGTCGTGGACCACCAGGCGCTCGAGGCGGGCATGCGTGAGGTCGTCCAGAGACCCTTCAAGATATTCTGACCGCGCCGCTTGTCCATGGACAAGCGGCGCCCTTGAGGGCCCGTCACCACCCGGTGACGGGCCCTCAGCCGTACCCGCTACTTAGGAGACTCCGTGTTCACCCTGCTCTACGGCGCGGCCGTCGCGGCCACCCTGATCGGCCTCGGCGCCTGGCTCGGCGTCAGACCCCGCGCCCTGGCCTCGTACTGCGCCCGGTTCCCGGGGACGCTGTTCGTCGGCTCCGCCCACGGTGCGTTCATCGCCCTCGGCCTGTGGGCCGGTGCCATGGTCACCCCGTGGGAGCTGACCACCGGATACCTGGCGCTCACCGCGGTGCTGTGGCTTGGAGTGCACGTGCTCCTCGAGGAGCACGCGGCCCGGCCGGCGGACCGTAAACGCCGTTTACGTTCGGGTCGGACGTGACGCCACTTGTCCATGGACAAGTGGGAGGGCGCGGTGAGGTGCCAGCTCGGCCAGTCGAGGGAGCCGCGTCCGGCGGCTTGTCCATGGACAAGTGAGGGTCCGTCGGGGGAATCCGGTGCGACACGGGCCCGGTAGTGACAGCCCGCACCGATGGGTTAGTAAGGTAACGCCATGACCGTCCCTAGCACCCCCGAGGAGAGGGAAAAGGTAGTGTCAAAGCTGCCTCCCTCCCTGCGCGTTGAACTCAAGGTCCGCGCCGCCCAGCTGCGCATCGACATCCAGGACGCCGTCGCCGCCGGGATTCATGCCTGGCGGCAGGCGGAACACCCGCTCCCGACAGTCGATACGTCAGGCGGCAGCCCCTTCTCCACTCACCTGCCAGCCGGCGTGTACGGGGCGTTCAAGGAGGAGTGCGGCGAACGCGGCCTCTCCTACGCTCAAGGGGTGGCGCAGGCCATCCGCCTGTGGCTGGACGCCAACACCACAACGAAGCAGGTGCGGCGCACTCCTCGGGCCCGGCGCATCCAGGTCGCGAACCAGAAGGGTGGTGTCGGCAAGACCGCCATCTCCGCAGGGGTCGCGGAGGCGCTCGCCGAGATGGGCTACAGGGTCCTGCTCGTCGACTACGACCCCCAGGGTCACCTCACCCGCGAACTCGGCTTCCAGCCCGTCGCCCACGGCGAGCCGAGCCTGGCTGGCTACATGCTCGGGGAGGTCCGCACCGGTGAGCTATCCGACCTCCTGGTGGAGGTCGTGCCCAAGTACTTCGGCGGCCGGCTGTTCCTCCTCAAGGGCTGCAAGGACGCCTTCCTCCTTGATGGAAAGCTCGTGACGAGCCGTCACGCCCGGGTGAAGGAGGCGTCCTTGGAGAAGGCCATGGAGCCCCTGGAGAGCCAGTTCGACTTCATCATCATGGACCTGCCCCCGAACCTCGGCTTCGCGGTCGACGCGGCGTTGTACTACGGGCGTACCCGTGACGACGAGGAGCCGGGGGCGTCGGGCATCGTGATCCCCGTCCAGGCTGAGGACTCCTCCGCCGACGCCTACGACATGCTCGCCGAGCAGATTGATGACCTGGCCAACGACCTCGGCGTGGACATCGCGCAGCTCGGCTTCGTCGTCAACCTCTACGACTCCCGCCGGGGATACGTCGCCACATCCTCCCTTGAGGGATGGCGGAGTTTCGGGAAGCCGCGGGTGCTCGGGGTGATTCCCGACCTGTCCGAGCAGCGGAAGGCTCGCCGTGTCCGCAGGCCGCTCCTCGAGTACGAGCCCACCAGCGACCAGGCCCACGAGTTCAGGACGATCGCCACCGAGCTGATCGTGACGGAGGCGGCGTCATGACGGTTGCGGAACAGCTCGGCGCCGGCGCCTTCGGCGGCCGGTCGGCGTTGAGCGCGCGGGGCAGGGCGAAGGCCGAGGCGCAGGGGCAGATCCCGGGCTACGGCCTGGTGCGCTTCGGCCTTGAGGTGGTGGGGCTCAGCCCGCTCAACCCGCGGCGGGACTTCGGCACCGAGGAAGACCGGACCGTGTTCGGGGAGGACCTGCGCCGGGCGCAGTTGGCCGCGTGTGTCGCCGTCAGCCGGGCCGCGTACCTCAAGCTGTGGCCCGAGCACGAGTTGGCGATCGACAACGACCTGAACGGCGAGCGCCGCCCGCGGCCGGTGGAGGTGGTGCTCCTCAACGGTGAGCGCCGCTACCGCTCCGGCCTCCAGGTCGGCCTTGAGGCTCTCGATTTCGTCGTCCGCGACGACCTCGCGGCGACGAAGCAGACGTTCCTGGAGAACCTCCTCAAGGAGAACATCGCCCGTAAGGACTTCGACGTCATCGAGCGGGCCCAGGGCGTCGCCATGATGGTGGACCTCTGTGCCGTCGAGAACCCGGCTGCGCCCAAGCAGGCCGCGGCCGCCCGGTTCGGGAAGGACCCGTCCTGGGTGACGAACCAGCTGGCGCTGCTGCGGCTTCCGGGCGAGATCCAGGGCATGCTGAGCGCCGGGGTGATGGCCGAGCGTCACGGCCGGGTGCTGGCACGGCGCTTGAAGACGAAGCCGGGGCTGTCCGCGTCCGCCCTCGCGGACCAGTGGGCCGAGATCAAGGCCCAGGAGGCGGCGGAGCGGCTCGAGAAGCGCCGCGCCGGCGGGTCCCAGTTGTCCATGGACAAGTCCGCCCCGGGCGTGACGACTGCATCGGGTGCGGCAGCAGCGGACACCGCGACGCGGGCCGCCGACACCGACCCCGACTTGTCCATGGACAAGTCGCAGTCGACCGCCACCACCGCCGCGGTACCCGAGGTTGCTCCGTCTCGACCGGTCGAGACGGCCTCCGACTTGTCCATGGACAAGTCGGAGGGACTGCCGCAGCCCGGACTGGTGCCGGCGCAGGCCGAGCGCGAGGGCGGCACTGACGCGACTGCCGGGGCACCCGCGTCCGCGGTTCCGGTGGACTGGCAGGACACCGAGGCGTTGGCCGGCCGGATTCTCGAGGAGCTGGGGGCGGCGAAGGCGAAGGAGCTGGCGCACGCTCTGCTGGAGAAAGCCCCGGTCACCGGCTGATCTGGCGCGGTGAATTTCCGATTCGGGCGCCCGCCCGAGGCTGTTGGCCTCAGGTGGGCGCCCGTTGGCATATGCCGACCGGCGGCCCGGGAGAGCTACTGCGCATTAGCTTCTTCCGGCGTGCCGGGAGATCCGTCTACAATCGCCGCACGGTCGGGACTGCGGTTCCAACCGGCGGTGTCTCCTAAGCAGAGCCCTTCTCGTGAGGGCCGGCGGGCGGGAGCCCGGGACTGTGAGTCGTCCTTCGCTGTGCGGGCCTGTCGGCAAAACAACGCTCCGCACGGCGAAGGACGATGTTCGTTTCGGTCAGTTGTGAGTGGCCGTCAGACACAATCGCCGTCGAATGACTGTCATGTGTGGTGATCCGGTAGTGAGCCGCCGATCGGGGTGGCACGCTGATCAGCACGGGTGCAGGCGACCGGCGACGTTGCACCCAGCACGCCCCCTCCCCCAGCCGGACGAGCGGAGACGCCCATGCCCGCCAGCGCACATCACGGCGAGACAGATCCTGCCGCCGAGTGCCCAGCCGCTGAGGCCCGGGTCATCGATCTAGCGTCCCGCCGACGCAGCGCGGCCACCCCGGGCCCAGTCAGCACGGCGGAGCAGCTCTCTTTGGAAGATGGTTCCCTCGTGGCTTCGTTCGACGAGCAGATGGTCAGCGGCTCCGAGGCGGAGCAGCGGGCAGCCATCTCCGCGATGTGGCAGGAGGTGGCTGCCGGGCACGGTGGGAACCTGGCGGATCCGGTGGCGGCTGCCACGGTGACTGGGGTGACCGAGGCGGTGGAGCGGTTGCTGCTCGCGGCTCAGGTAATCCGGTACGGGGATCCGGCCCGGGGGATCGGCCCGAACGAGCTGGACGGGATCGACCATGTCTCCGCGCAGGTGATACTCGACCTGATGCGGGGGTTGCAGGACGCGGCGCAGGACGCGCGGCCGGAGCAGCAGCAGCGGATGTAGGCAGGACCAGATTCGTCTCCCGTGAGGGCCGTCGCCGAAAGGGACTCCGTTGACTCACCGAACCGATATCGCCGCCTGGACGGACGGCGAGGGTGTTCTGCACGTGACCATGCGGGAAGGCAGCGTCTCCTACGAGCTATCCGGAGTTGCCGAGTCGATGGTCACCTCCGTCCTCGAAGGTGACGACGACCCGTTCGGGGCACCTCCCCGGACCACGTTCCAGCTGACGATCCCCGACGTGTGCAGCGTGGCTCATGCTCTACCCGCTGACGAAGAGGGCCGCCTGTGCCAGCAGTCCGACGAGGACCGTGTCGCGGTCCAGCGGGCGCAGGCGAAGTACGACCGTACGCGCGGCCAGCTCCGCGATCTGCGCCTCGCCAAGAATGCAGCCGACTAGCCTTCGCCAGCCCTGGCCAGGCATCAGTGGGTGTGCGGCGGATCGGCTGGTTGTGTGGCCGCGACCAGTCAATATCTCGGGCCGGTAACAACTAGTGCGCTACGCTCCAAGCCCCTGCAGAACCCCTGCTTCTGGCGGGGGTGCGTGCCATGATGGGGCACTCCACGCCGACATCGCCGTCGTCAGGGAACGTGGCTGACGTATCGCCACGTTCTCGCGGCCGGGAACGGGGAACGCATGAGCAGCGCTGGCACCACCCTTCGTCTCCTGGCCGCCCTCGAGCGTGATGACCGCCGCAAGAGCCCGGTGCACCGGCCGGTGGAGACCCCGGAGTGCAACTCGCCCGCCCCGCACGCGCGGACGCCGTACAACCTCGACCTGCTGCAGCTGGCGCAGGATCACGACGCGAACCTGGCCGCCTACGTGGCCCGGCACGGCGGCTCCCCGGTGGCGAACCCGGCCGACCGTCGAACCGACCGCGGGGCGCGGGAGATGGCGGGGCTGATCGCAGTCGGCAGCCAGGAGGCCGCGTTCGACCTCGCGGCGCTGGAGCTCTCCGACTCGCTGCGCGTCGCCCTGGTGGCCGGCGACGGGGAGCGGGCGGTGCAGGCGATCTCCTGCCCGCGCTGCTTCTGCTACAGCCTGCTGGCCGTCCCTGTGTCGGGGGGCAGTTGGCGGGCGGCGTGCCGCAACCTGCGGTGCGCCATCGGTCCCCATGAACCCCGCGTCTGGACGTTGCGTCAGATTGCGGAGCATCACCTGCGGGACACCCGGGCGGCCTGACCGGTCGTCACGTTCCGAAGAGCTCGTCCGCTGTACCCAGTTCGACGACCGCCCGGCCATTGCTCGGGTCCGGCGCTGCCCCTCAGCCGGCCCAGCCCGACGATGGGATCCCTCCCTGTGTCCACCCTTCCGATGCCCGCTTCCGACCCGCAGTTCCACTGTCCGACCCACCTGCACTACTCCACCATGCCCCCGGACCTCCGCACCTGGGCGCAGATCGCGGCGGAGATAGCCGACGGCCCCCGCCCGATGTCCGAGCGCTCCGCGCGGCGGCACTACAACACCGGCGGGCAGCGGGTCGTCTGGACCGTGCCCGGCCGGCGCGGCGAGCTCGTCTCGCTGTCGGCCTTCCTTGAGTTTCACCGTGACTTGCACCGCGGCTGGTTGAGGCCGCAGCTGAGGCCGCGTCAGTGAGGTGCTGGTAGCGCGCTGTCCCGGTCTGCTGTCCGGGCGTCAGGCCCCCGTCCGGTGTTCCGGGCGGGGGCCTTCGTGTTGAGTGGATCCCCCAATCTCTATTGCGTACGCAATAGGAAAGGCGTAGTGTCTGTCATGCCGACAAGGGGACCTGCCGCAGCAGGTCCTGCGATGTGACCGCAGACCCAGGAGTCCCCCGTGACCCTCGCTCTCGCCGACCCCGACACCGCCGCCGACTTCACCGTCCGGCTGGTCCGGCCGACCGCCCGCACCATCGAGCACCACCAGCTCACCACCGACCAGGCCCGCCACCTGGATGAGGTCCTCACCCTCCTCGGCACCGCCGACGGCCTCATCGAGGACGAGCCGCAGACCACCGACCCCGGCTTCCGCCAGTACCTCTCCACCGCCATCGCGGCCGAGGTCGGCATCACCATCACCCCGGGCCACGAGATCGCCCAGTGCAACACCTGCTCCCTCGTCATGGACGGCGAACTCGCCCTCCTCGACGGCGGCCGCATCCGCTGCACCCACTGCCGCGCCGACTGGCAGGACACCCTCGACGAGGGCCCCGACACCACCCGCGACACCTGGTAGACCGCACCACCCCAACACTCCGGCCCGGCCCCTGGTCGAGCCCACCCCCCTGCCGGTTCCCACCGGCCGGGCCGGACACCCAGCGGGCCGGACGCGCAGTGACCACATCCCCTGCGCGCCCGGCCGCACCAACCACACCCCGCCGCCCGCCGGGCGGCCACCCGGAGGCCCCGCCATGCCCAGCACCATCGCCACCGACCTCGCCGAAGCCGCCCGCCTCATCCGCGAACGCGGCCTGTGGAACGGCCCCGGCTCCTTCGCCCACGACAGCGACAACGGCCCCCTCGACCCTGTCGCCGCCCTCTGGCACGCAGCCCACGGCCACCTGGAGTTCGTCTTCACCGCCGGGCTGCCCGGCTACGCCGACAAGGCCACCGAGATGGTCCTCACCGACCCCCGGGTGCTCGACGCCGTCGAATTCCTCTCCGCCAACCTCACCGACGACGAGGCCCACTACGGAGCCGACGAGGCCCCCATCGAGCGCATCGCCCAGTGGGTCACCACCGCCACCGCCTCGGAGGTCATCGGCCGCCTGGTCCGCCTCGCCGAACCCGCCCACCAGCTCGCCGCCTGAACCCCGCACCCCTCAACCCAGGAGAGACAGATGAGCGACAACCAGCCCGCCACACCGGAGCCGGTCGGCATCAACGCCCGCCGCCTGAGCCACATCCTCACCGAGGCCACTCCGCACATGTCCGAAGACGACCGGCTGCCGATGCTCCAGGGCATCCGCCTCGAGGCCGACGGCACCAACCTCTTCGCGCTGGCCACCGACCGGTACACGTTCGCCGTCGCCCGCACCCACTACACCCAGACCGGCAGGTGGGCCGTCACCGTCCCGGCGGTCGAGGTCGACGTCCTGCAGGCGTGGCTCGCCGCCCACCACTACGTCGCCCGGATCACCATCGAGCCCGCCGACACCACGATCACCTTCACCGGGGAACGCGGCACCCTTCAGGTCCGCACCGAGACCGCCGGGGAGTTCCCCGCCTGGCGCGGCCTGTTCGCCACCGCACTGCGCCGCCCCGCCGAGGAGATGCCGTTCTCCGCGTGGGACTCCGAGAAGCTCGCCCGCTGGCAGGCACCCGGACGGCTCGTCAGGGTCTGGCAGTCGGCGCAGAACCAGCCCCTGCTGCTCATCGCCGACGGAATGCTCGGCCTGCAGATGCCCTGCAGGCACACGGGCGGGACAGCCAGTGAGCTGCACGAGGCGGCCATCGGCGACTGGCTCGACGCCCTGGGTGAGAGTTCCAGCCCCGCCGAGCCTGCCGACGTGCTGCCCGCCAAGCCCACCGGTGCCACCACCGTGCGCACGGTCGCCGACCTGACCGAGGTGCTCCTGCACCAGGTCATCCGCTCCACCAGCGACCTGACCGAGGCACCCAGCACCGACCCCGGGGCCGTCGCCGCCCACGCGATCGCTGGGAATCACGCCTGGATGGGATACCGCCTCATGGAGGCGCTGCACCGCGCCGACCCCGACCTCGCCGCCACCACCGTGGCCGACCTCGGCGAGCAGCTGGACTCCGGCGAGATCAGCGAGTGGGCGTGGGACGCGGCCACCGAGGCGGGCCACGACCCGGTCGCCTGGATCGAGCAGCACGAGAAGCACCGGGCCGAGACCGCCGCCCGCCGGGCCGCCGCGACCGAGGCAGCCGCCAACCAGGTCTGACCGGCCCCCGCAGCACCGTCCACGGCCCACGCTTTCCCGAGCCCGGTCCGTGGACGGTGCTGGAGGCCCGGACAGACCAGCCCGGACCGCATCGACGGAGGTGACCGTCATGAGCGACCGCCCCACTCCCTCACCCGAAGAGCTCGCCGCCAACGTGGCCGCCGCCCAGCAGTGGGCCGACGACTACGCCGCCGGCGCCATCGCCACCTGGGTCCTCATCGACCGGCTCGAGGTCCACCTGCAGACCCTCGGAGCGCTGTGATGGGCGAGAAGACGACGCATCGCCGCCGCCCGGCCAGCTACCTCGCCCTGATGGTGCGCAACGAGCTGCTGCGCACCATCGCGCAGAGGCACCGCGCGGCCAAGGTCGTGGCCGATGAGAGCGCCAGCCGGTACCAGCAGCTGTACCTCGGCGGGGTGCACCTGATCGCAGGCCTGCAGACCGAACTCGCCCATGTCCACGACCAGCTGGCCGCCTTGGAGGCGATGGCGGAGCGGGACGCGCCGATGGTGTCCGGGTGGAAGGTCGATCTGGACGCGGCGCGGGCGGAGAACCGGGTGCTGGTGGCCCGGGTGGTGGAGTTGGAGGCTGCGGCGCGGGCGGTGCGTCCGCTGGTGGCGTCGCCGGTGGTGATCCGGGCGGGGCTGCATCAGCGGCTGGCCGACGCGGCGGGACCGGCCGGCGTGCCCACTCAGCCGGTTCAGCCGGTGACGCCGCTGTGGGAGCGGGGGGCCGTGTCGTGACCGCCACCGTCACCACCACGCCCGGGGACGGCCCGGGCACCCTGCTGGACCCGGTGAGCGGGCTGCGGTCCTGGAGTGGCCACCTGGTGTTCGTCGGCCACCTCGAGCAGGAGGAGGCCGTACGCCGGGTGCTCGCCCGGCACCCGGCCGCGCAGACCAGGTTCGACCTCGGGTCGGCCTTCCAGGAGCACGTGCACCTGGTTCCGTGCGGTGGCGCCTTGCAGTGGCTGTTCTGCCGCAGCGACGCCGAGGGCGCCCTGGCCGTCACCGTGTTCTTCCCCCACCGACTCGACGAGGACAACGACCATGGCGACTGCTGACATCGCGCCGGTGCTGGGCGCACCCACAGCCCCCGTGGGCGCCGTGGAGCCCGAACTGCTGCTGCCGGAAGTGCTCTTCGAGGTGTACGGCACTCCGGCTGGCCAGGGCAGGGTGTCGTTCCTCGGCAAGGGTCGCGGCGCCCGGCACTCCAATGAGACGGCGCTCAAGCCCTGGCGGGCCGCGATCGTGCAGGCCGCCCAGAAAGCGACCGCCCGGCACACCTACATCGACTGGAACAGCACCTGCGCCAAGTGCCAGGTCGCCGAACCCGACCACGCCCTGTACATCGGTGTGCCGGTGGCGGTGGACCTGACCGTGACCGTGGCCAAGCCGAAGTCGGCACCCAAGCGACGCCGGACCTGGCCCATCACCCGGTCCAGCACCGACATCGACCATCACGCCCGCGCCTGCCTGGACGCCCTGTCGAAGGCCGGGATCCTCCACGACGACTCCATGGTCGTGGAACTGACAGCCCGCAAGGTCTACCCCGGTGAGCACCGCATGGCGCTGACCGAGCCGGGCGCCGTGATCTGGATTCGGAGGAGTGACTCATGACGAGGCCCGTCAACTCGCGGGTGCGGCACGGTATGCCGACGTGCGGTGAGTACGGCTGCGCCCGGGCGGAGTGCGTGGCGGCCATGCGGAAGTCCCGGACTCGGCGCCGGCGCCTGGAGCGGCAGGGGATCTATCAGCACGTCCCCGCCGGACCGACCCGGCGACACATCGAGAAGCTCGTGCTGGCCGGGATGTCGGTCATGGAGGTATCCGCCCTGTCGGGCATCGCGCACACCACCATCAGCCTCGTCCGTCGGGAGGTCTCCGACACGGTGCTGCGTACTACGGCGGATGCGTTGCTGGGGGTTGCGGTGCCGCTTCAGCGGGCGGGAAGTGGCCTCACGTCGTGGCCGGCGGTCGGAACGATGCGACGTCTGCAGGCGCTGGCCATCCGTGGGTTCACGCTGCCCGCGATCGCGGAGGAGCTGGGCTGCTCGAGGCGCCGAATCTTCATGATCCGGTCTGGGGGCCGGGCCAGGGTGCGGGTGGAAACGCACCTGGCGGTGCTCGCACTGTACAACCGCTGGTGGAACGCAGACCCCACCGAGTTCGGTGTGCCTCGAGACCGAGCGGCCGCGTGCATCTCCAACGCCCTGGCGCACGGATGGGCGTCGTCCGGGCACTGGGACGAGGAAGCCATCGACGACCCCTCGGGCTTCCCCGACTGGACGGGGGCCTGCGGAACGGCCAAGGGATACCGCCTTCACCTCTCGTGCCCGGACGTTCCGCCGCCGTGCCCGCCTTGCACCAACGCAGTTCCCGAGGCGCAGCGGTTGCTGCTGGCTGGCCAGCTCGAGAAGGAGGTGGCGGCCGCATGAACCATGAACTTACGGCCCTGGAGCGTCTCCTGTTGGAGGAGCTGCCCACCGGTCGGGTGCGTGACTGGAATGCGCACCGGCCCGACATCAGCCCTGAGGAGGCCGCCCGCAACCGGGAGGAGCTCCAGAGGGTCATCAGCCGTCCGTCCATGCGAACGACAACGAGGAGTGCAGCCTGATGGCTGGCGAGACTGTGATCACCCTGACCGGGAACCTGGTCGACGACCCCGAGCTGCGGTTCACCCCTGCGGGTGCGGCGGTTGCGAAGTTCCGTATCGCGTCCACCCCGCGGACGTTCGACCGTCAGACCAACGAGTGGAAGGACGGCGAGAGCCTCTTCCTCACGTGCAACGTCTGGCGTCAGCCGGCGGAGAACGTGGCCGAGTCGCTGCAGCGCGGCATGCGCGTGATCGTGCAGGGCCGGCTGCGCCAGCGGTCTTACGAGACGAACGAGGGGGAGAAGCGGACCGTGTTCGAGGTTGAGGTCGACGAGGTCGGGCCCAGCCTGCGCAGTGCTACGGCGAAGGTGACGAAGGCGAACCGTCCGCAGGGTGATGCTGGGCTTTCGCAGGGCCGCGGTGGTTGGGCGGGTCCTGCGACGCCTGGGGAGGGTGATCCGTGGGCTGCGGGCGCTCCGGCTTCCAGTGGCTCGCAGGGTGGCGGGGGGTGGGGTGCTGCGGCTGGTGGGTACTCGGAGGAGCCGCCTTTCTGAGGTGGTGTCAGGTGTGTGGTGGAGCCCGGTCCCTGGGTGGGGCCGGGCTCCGTGCTATCCCCACAGCTTCTCTATTGCGTACGCAATAGGAATGTGGGACAGTGGAACCACCGAAGGACGCCACACCAGGGGGAACACCGTGATCCGCACCGCCACCCAGACGCTGGAACAGACCCTCACCCGCCTGATCCGCGCCATGGACGCCCAGCACCCGGTCACGATTACCTACCTGGAAGAGGAGCGCGACGAGAACCGCCGCCGCACCGGCAACCTCGTCGAGACGGTGCGCACCATCGAGATTTTCGACGCCCGCCCCACCAAGGCCGGAGACCTCCTCGTCATCGCCATGGACCGCGAGACCGCTGAGGTCCGCTCCTGGCGCATCGACCGGATCGTGGCCTTCACCATCCACCGCAGCGCCCGCTACACCGTCGCCCTCCCGGACGAGACCGACACCCCCGCCCAGCCCTCCCTGCGCCTGGCCGAGGCCGTCATCGCCGACCGCTGCCCCTCCCCGCTGGCCACCCGCGAGCACGAGGAACGCCGCCACATCGCGATGCTCACCGACCTGCTCGCCGCCGCCTGACCACCGCCTGCGCACCGCCGCCAAGAAGCTCCACCTGGTCGGCACGACGGCCCGGGTTCACGCCGGGCGCCGGATGCGGACCACCACCCGCTACACCCCGCAGCAGGTCGCGTCGGCCGCCGCGCTCTACCGGCCCCGCAAGCCGGAGTACCGCACCGTCGCACTGCGCCTCGCCCTCGCCGCCTGACCACCGCCCGCGCACCACCACCCGAAAGGCCCCCGCCATGACCGCCACGATCGACCTCCCCGCCATCACCGCCCCCGAGTGCACGGGCTGCATCCGCGAGACCGAGAAGTCGTCGAAGCACCGCGCCTTCCAGCCCCGCAAGGGCGGCTGCTCCGCCCACCAGGACGCCCCCGCCCACGCCGCCGCCGCCCGCATCCTCGCCCAGCTCGGCCCCGCTGCCCGCATCACCATTACGCACGGCGAGGTCACCGTCGAGTACGTCGCCACCGGGGACGACGCCGACACCATTGAGCAGCAGTGGGCGCGCGCGGCCGAGGCATGCGGCGTCTCCCTGGGCTGGCAGCGCCTGCTCATCTCCCCTCGGGACACGCAGGTCAAGGCTCGCGTCCGTCACGGCTACGTCGACCCGGGCATGCCGTGCGAGTACCGGCGCGGTGTGCCGGTTCGGCTCGTCGCCCACGGCTGGACCGCTGCCGCCGACCGCCTCGCCGCCTGAACCCTCGGCCCGCTGCTACCACTCGGCCGCTGCCCGCATCCTCAGCGCCGCCTAACCACCCATCACCACCCCGCCGAGAACGAGGAGAACTGACCATGGCGCACCGCAAGCACTGGACCGGCCGCATCTTCAGCGCCGGATACCGAGGCGCCCGAATCCCCACCATCACCACGCCCACGGTCGGCATCAGGGTCGAGGTCACCGACGGCCCACAGGTCGGCCGGATGGTGGACATCAACCTCACGCCGGAGCAGGCGCGCAGCTGGGCTGAATCGCTCCTGACATACGCCAGCCAGGTTGAGGACCACATCGCCCGAAGCGCGATCACTCGCGTGGCGGCCGAGTTCGAAGCCGCCTCGAACCGCATCAGCTGACTCCCTCTGCTCGGCCCGGCGTGTGCCGTCCCGCGCCGGGCCCCTGCCACCACCCCGAAGGAGAACACCGTGACCGCCAGCCCGAGCCCCGCAGTAGGGCCCACCGACCTCGGCCGAATCGTCTTCAAGCTGATGCACGCCGGGAAGCTCCACGAAGTCGAGCCGCTGATCGCCGCGCACCGGGACCTGGTCCTCACGGAGGCCGCCGAGTTGGTCGCGGCCGACACCGCCCACATCACCTACGGCTCCGCCACCGAGTACGCGAACCGCCACCGCGCGGTACTGCTCGCAGCCCGCACCGGAGGCCAGCCGTGACCGCCCTGCTGGACCCGCCGCACCGGCCCACCACCGAAGGAGCACCGTCGTGGAACCGCTGATCGCCCGCTGGGACAACGCCGTGACCCACCGCGACCCGACCGACCCGACCGACGAGACGCTCCTGTGCTGCGTCACCGCCGACGGCCAGCCAGTCGCCCTGTTCCTCACCGACACCCAGGTCGCCGACCTCCGCGACCAGCTGGCCGGCGACCGGAAGCCGCTGGCCTCGCACCGCCCGAGCCGACGCCGCCGCTCGGTGCTCATCCGCCGCACCACCACCTGACCGCCCGCCAGCCCCGCCACCCTGGAGAGGAACCAGCCGTGACCCACCACCTGACCGACCCCATCCGCGCACTCCTCACGGCCGGCCTCACCAACACCGCCATCTCCGCCAAGCTCCACATCGACCGCGCCACCGTCGCCCGCCTCCGCCGCGAAGCAGGTGTCCCCGACGTCCCCCGGCGGCCGAGCACCTTGGAGGAGAGCTGGCGGCAACGCACCCGCCCGACCGACGGCGGGCACATGGAGTGGACCGGCGCCACCGTCTCAGGCGGTCACCCCGTGATGCGGTACGCCGGTACCACGTACAGCGCCACCCGCGTCGCCTACCGAATCCAGCACGGCCAGGACCCGGCCGGGTACGCGAAGCCCAACTGCGGCCGACGGCACTGCGTGGCCCCGGCCCACCAGACCGACACCGGCCAGACGCGCACCGCGCATCAGCACCGCGTCCGGTACGCCAGCCCCGAAGCCAAGCTCGCCGCACTCACCGAGCCGACCGCCGACGGACACCTCCGCTGGACCGGCCCGACCGACGGCGACCACCCGCTCCTCAAGCACGCCGGCCGCCGCTGGCCGGTCCTCTCCCTCGCATTCGAGCAGACCCACGGCCGCAAGCCGAGTGGATCCGTCAGCGTGGACTGCACCCATCCGCACTGCCTGCTCGGCGAGCACCTGAGCGACAAGGCGTCCCGCGTCCAGCTTCGACCCGCTTCCGAGCCGAAGCCCCAGCCTGCCCAGTACGCCAGCGTGCAGGCCAAGTTCGAGGCGTTCGTCGTGCCGACCGGCACGGGTCATCTCGACTGGAGTGGTCCGGTCAACAGTGCGGGCCGTGCGATCGTCCCGTTCGCTGGCCGGATTCGTACCGCTGCCCGGATCGCGTTCGAGGTCCGGTACGGGCGTGAGCCGGTGGGCTACGTGAGTGTTGCGTGCGACCACCCGCACTGCCTCGCCGGTGACCACCTCGACGACGCCGTGTCTCGCCGTGCCCACCGGGCCGCGTTCGCCGCGCTCGGCCTCTGAGCCCGCGGCGTCAGTCATGTCCCACGAGACCCTGCTGATTCAGCACGACAGCCGCACAACTGGCTGGTGGTGGGTCAACTGCTGCGGCCGGATCGTCACCCGCGATGACTTGACCCGCCCGTGGTGCGCGACCCAGGACGATGCCCGGGACCTCGCCGACTGGCACCTCTCCGGTGAGCGCGGCCCGGCGCCCGGCGGAGACCCCGAGCGCACCGAGCTGGTCGCCGCGCCACGGCAGCTCTCACTGTTCGCCTGACCGTCCCCGCCCGGCCGGGCGCCCGCCGCCCGGCCCTCACCCCCTGGAGCACCCGTGACCGACACCCAGCCCACCGCCGACCCGGACCTTCCCGACGCGATCGTCCAGCTCTTCGCCCAGCGGGAGCTCGCCCGCGATGCAGCCGTCACTGAACTCCTCGCCGGCCTCACCGAGCGGGAACGTGGCCTCGTCAAGGATGCCGCCGTCATGGGCTGGATCCAGGGCATGCGGCACCACGACCTGCAGTACCCCGGCGACCGGCAGGCCGTGAACGTCGTGGTGGACGCCTGCATCTCCCCGGCTTTCAGGGACCGGTACCCGACGATCACCAAGCGCCGCCGGAAGCGCCGCACCCCCGCCTCCGCCCCGTCGACCGTGGAGTCCTGACCATGACCCAGCCCCTCGACCTCGCCCCGATCCGGGCCCGCCACCGCGCCGCCACCCCCGGTGACTGGTACCTCCAGCCCAACCACGGCCCCAACTTCGTCAGCTCCGAGGTCAACGGCTACGAACGCGGCGTCGGCGCCTTGGACTTCGGCTCGGAGGACAACACCGGCGCCATGGCGGACCGCGCGTTCGTCCTCGCCGCGCACACCGACATGGGCCAGCTGCTGGCCGAAGTGACCCGCCTCCGCGCCATCGACAAGCAGGAGACGCTCCGCGCCGAGCTGGCCACCGCCCGCCAGCGCGCGGAGCTGGCCGAGGCCCGCCTGGCCGCCGTACTCGCCCTCCTCCCCGCTGACCCGGCCGAGGACATCAACGCCAGCTGGATCCCGCTCCGGCACATCCGCGCTGCCCTCAACCTGCCCGCCCCCGCTGCCGGTTCGGCCGGCTGACACCAGGAGACCCACGTGCCCAAGCACATCGTCATGTGGTCCGGCGGCATCACCAGCTGGGCCACCGCCCGGTGGGTGATCGACCGCCACGGACCCGCAGACGTCACCCTGCTGTTTGCCGACACCAACGCCGAAGACCCCGACCTCCACCGCTTCAACGCCGAGGCCAGCGCCCAGCTCGGCATCCCGGTCACCCGCGTCGCCGACCCCAAGGAGCGCGACCCCTGGCAGGTCTTCGAGGACAAGCAGTGGCTCGGCAACACCCGGCTCGCCCAGTGCAGCTTGGAGTTGAAGATCCAGCCCTGTCGGACCTGGCTCGCAGCGAACACCGACCCCGCCGACACGATGCTGTACGTCGGCATCGACTGGACCGAGACTCACCGCCTGCCCGTCATCACCGAGGGCTGGCTGCCCTGGACTGTCGACGCCCCACTCACCCGGCCCCCGTACGCCGACAAGACCATGCTGCTGGCCGAACTGAAGGCTCTGCACATCCGTCGGCCGAACCTCTACCGGCTCGGCTTCGAGCACAACAACTGCGGCGCGCTCTGCGTCAAGGGCGGGCAGGGGCACTGGCTTCGGGTGCTCAAGGTCTTCCCCGACCGCTTCGCCAAGATCGAAGCGTTCGAGCAGCGCATGCGAGCCAAGCTCGGGGACGTCAGCATCCTCCGCGACCGCACGGACGGGACGCTCAAGCCGCTCACGCTGGCCGCGCTTCGGCAGCGAGCCGACGCCGCCGCCGAGGAGGACGACCAGCTGGACCTGTTCGACATCGGCGGCTGCGGCTGCTTCACCGACGCCGCCTGACCTGTCCGTCTCGGGGCCGCCACACAGCGGCCCCGGCCAGCCCACACCGCAGGAGATCGATGTGACCGACGACATCCAGAACCCGACCGCCGACCTGTCCGACTACGACTGGCTGGAGTTCGAGTGCTTCGCCTCCAAAGTCGACAGCGAGGGCTTCACCTACGCCTACGAGAACTACAGCCCCGACTTCGAGGCTACTGACATGCAGGAACTTGCCTCCGACATGGGCAAGTTCCGCGCCTACTTCCGCGCCAACGCTGGCTTGGTCGAGCAGTGGTACGACGCGATCGGCGGGGAGCGAGCCTGCGACCTGCACAACGCACATGTCGATGAGACCCGCCAGCGGGCGAACGACGCCTGTCTGTGGGGCGTGCGCTGCACGGACGGCTACGTGGTCCATGAGCCGTCCGAGTCCGAGCGGGACGCCTTCGTGGCAGCGACTCTCGCGAACCCCAGCTACCGGCAGCCAGCCGCGCTGCTTCGCCGTGACGTTCCGGGCGGGGAGTGGGTCGAGACCGTGATTGCCGAGGCCGCGTCGGCCAGTAGTAACGCCTGACCGCCTGCCCTTCGGCCGCCGCCCACCCGGCGGCGGCCCACCCCCACCACCCCAGGAGACCCCCTTGACCCCCGAGACCATGGACGCCCTGACCGCCGCCATGTTCAACGCCACCAGCTCCGGCTACGGCGAACCGACCGGCCTCCACTCCAGCATCGCCCGCTACAACCAGCAGTCCATCCTCCAGCAGGGTGGCGCGTTCGCCGTCGCCCAGCGCGACCGCGATACCGCCCTCCTCCGCGCCCTCCTCCCCGCCCCGGCCTGCACCGTGCGGGTCCTCGCCATCGGCGACAGCATCACCGTCGGCTACGGCAGCGCCGACAACCAGGGTTGGCGCCCGTGGCTCGCCAGCCTGATCGGCTGTCAGCGCATCCAGCCCGTCATGTCCGTGCACGCACACGGCGGGTGGACGCTCGCCGACGCCAAGCCGGGTCTCGCCGCATTCCTCACCGCCGCGACGCCTGACATCGTCTGCGTGAACCTCGGCACCAACGAATGGATCCCCGACGCCGCAGCGCAGGCCGCCTACCAGACCGCCTACGGCCAGATGATCGACCAGATCCTCGCCAGCAGCCCGGCCGTCAAGGTGGCCTGCGCCCTGATCCCGATCAGCCAGGCCGCCAACATCCAGGCCGCCGAGACCCGCGCCAACGCGGCGATCACCGCAGCCATCCAGGCCCGCGCCAGCACCGGCCGTGTCGCCCTGTCCGACCAGCGCCGCACCACCAGCGCCGAATGGACCGCCCGCGCCACCGACGGCTCCGAGTACCCGCCCGGCCGGTGGACGTTCGACGGGATCCACCCCACCGACGCCGGCTACCTGCGGATGGCGCAGGCATGGCTCGCCACCATCCAGAACTGGCTGCCCACCCCGTGACCACCCACCAGCCCAGGGAGAACCTGATGGCCACTCACACCCGCCGCGAGACGACCGTCCGCCGCATCGACCACGTCCTGCCCGTCCCCGCCGCGTACGCCGAGCTGTGCAAGACCGTCTCTGCCGCTGAGCGGCACTACCGGCAGGCGCACGGCCTTCCGGACGACCGAGTGCTATCCGACGACGCCCTCACGGTCACCGTCACCGACGACGAGGTCCTGATCAGCTACGAGGTGGCCCAGTGACCGACCAGCGCCGCGACCGCATCGCCGCCGCCCTGTCCCGCGAGGACGTCAACTGGGGCTACCACTGCGCGTTCAGCGCCGACCCGGCCACGTGCGACATGACCACCGCCTACACCGACGCCGTACTCGCGGTAGTGCAGCCCGAACTCGACCGGCTGCAGGCCGAGGTGACTGCCACCCAGAACCGGACGTACACCGAAGGCGCCAGCGGGATGCGCGAGTACGCCGAAGCGCTCCCCGACGGCGACCCCCGTATCCCGGGCCTCCTTGATGCTGCCCACGTCCTGCTCGCCGCTCGCACCTTCCAGGAGTCCTGATGCCCGACAGCCCCGCCGACCGGGAAGCCGCCCGCCGAAGGCTCGCCGCCAAGCGCGCCCGCAACACCGCCCTGCGCCTGTCGGCCGAAATGCGAGCTGCCGCCGCAGTCAGTGACGAGGCCCTGCACAACCTGCTCACCTCCATCGCGGGCGACATGGACGACTATCTCGACACTGAGGCCCAGGCCACGGGCGACGAGCGCGACCACCCCGTACGGCAACACGCCCTCGCGCTGGCCCGGCAGATCCTCGGCCAGGTGACCGAGTGAGCGCCCGCACCTCCAGCGAAAGCGCGGTGATGCGCCGCGTCGTCGCCCGCCACATTCACTGCGCGCTCGCCGCCGAACGCAACCTCGACCGCGACGCGCTCGACCCGCAAACCATCAACCTCGTCACTGGCTTCGCCCGCTCGGCCCGCGGGTTGTTGGCCGAACTCGAAGCCGCTGGCGTCGACCTCACCGTCGAGCTCGCCGAGGTCGCGTCGTGAGCGCCCCGTTGGGCCCGTGGGGTCTCGCCGCCCTCATCGCCGCGTCGTTCGCCGTCCTCGCGCTGATGGTCGTCCTCGGCGCCGGCCGCAACAGCGACCCGCCCTGGGAACCGCCCGAGACGCCGCCCGCGCCCGACCAGGCCGACATCAACCGCCAGTTCGCCGACATCACCAAGCACATCGAGGAGTAGACCGTGACCCGCTTCGACGACCTGCCCGCGGACTTCGACGGCTGTGCCCGCTCCTGTCGCAAGACGCGCAGCCACACTCTCCTGTGGGGTGACTGTGCGCACGCCCCCGAGTCCGCCCGGCCTGAGCCGCTCGTCACGATCGGTGGAGTTCAGAGCGCCGCCGACGGCCACCCCTCCATTGTGCTGCGCAGTGTTCCGGTGTCCGAGCTGGCGGAGCGTATCGAGAAGGCCCTGCGGTCGGTGCAGATCACGCTCGGGCCGAAGTCCCTGGCTCTGCTGGAGGATGGGCACCAGATGCATCTGACCGGCGGCGAGTACTCGGCGATGGCACTCGCTGTCGCGATGGACTTGGCCGAGGGTGGCGCGTCATGACCGCGCCCGCGTTCGGCGCCGCGGCTGAGGTCCCGTCACCTTCGGGTGGCGGGGCCTCTCTGTCTCCCGGTCACGGGGCGCGGCGGAAGCCGAAGCGGATGCTGCTCACCCCGTCGGAGCGCACCCTGCTGTGCCTGCTCGGCTCCGGCCGGACCGTCGCCGACCTGGCGGTCGAGCTCGACCGCCAGGTGTGGACGCTGAACTCCCACCGCAGCCACGCCTACCGCAAGCTCGGCGTGCATTCCCTCGAGGAGGCGTTGCACCGGGCGGTGGAGCTGGGGGAGATATCGGTGTGGGACATCGTCCAACCGGTTCCGGCGGAGATATCGGCGGTGGCGCGGCTGGCGGCGCTGCGCATGGTGGCGCAGCGGGTGGTCCGGTCTGGGGGTGCGGTGGAGGCGGCGGTGGCTGCCAGGTTCCTGGCGTTGCTGAACGGGGAGGGGTGAGCCTGGGCAGGCGGGCCGTCGGCCGGCGTGGGTCAGCGTAGGCGGGAGCGTTCCCGGGTCCGCGTCGGGCCTGCGGTGGAGCGGCGCGTCTTGGCGGGCCGCGTCGGCCGGACGTCCACCGCAGGGGTGGCGGCGCGGGACGCCTGCGCGGTGACGGCGGCCTGGAGCGCCTGGCGGGCGGCGATCAGCGCGATCGCCGCGGCCGGCTTCGGCTCCGCGATCCCGCGTCGGTGCATCAGGGCCTGGCAGGGGCTGCACCACACCGGGCTCGCCGCGCTGCCGTCGCCGTAGTGCAGGTCCTCCGGGGGCAGGTAGTGGATGCCGCATTCGAGGCACTCGAAGAGCATGCGCATCAGAACCACACTCCGGATCCGCCGCACCGCTCGCACGGCGAGGTGTAGTGCTCGACCTTCTCGGTCAGGTCGCCGGTGCTGGGGTCGATGGAGTGGGTGTGCCGGGTCTTGTCGGTCACCCTGCGGCCGCCGCAGGCCGGGCAGGCCTGTGGCTGTGGCGCACCGCCGGATCCCGTGCTCTGTCCGCTCATCGGCTGGTCCTTCCCGCGATTCACATGTGCCGTCACCGTAGCGGACTGACCGCAGTGCGTCAGCATGATGGCTGCAGGCACACACTTCCGGCACATGCCCAGCCCTGCCAGCGTCGCACGGCCGGGCGAGACCCGAACAGCCCGGGGCGCCAGACCGGGCGGCCACAGGCGGGCCGAGATGCAAAAGGTGTCCTCGGCGCCCCAGTGGCACTTGGGTTCGCCGGTGCTCAAGGACGCGGTAGCCGTGCTACCCGGGGGACTGCGTCAGGTCCACGCGCAGTACGTGATCCAGATTCCCCTTGGTGTTCTCCACCTGCTCCCCTTCGACCACATAGAGCTGCCTCAGGAAGCTGGCGACGCGGCCCGTGGCGATCGAGTTGCCGTCCACCCCGCGCAGCGTGACAAGAGCCGTTCCGGCGTCCGGTGACGGGCCGTCGAACGGGCCCCCGGGATTCTGCGGATCATCGGTGTGGACGACGAACCAGTACCGCGGGTCCGGCAGCGGGGACTCCGGGACCTGCTTCTGAGCCTGCCCGTCCCCGTCGACGGTCCAGGCCTTTCCGAGCGCCGCGCGCAGGGCCTGATGCGCGGTTGGGGACGCTTCCTGGATATGGACTGCCACCGCTGCTTCACTGGCACCGTCGAGGGGGATCTCCTCGCCCTCACCCATGCCGTTGCTGCTGTCGGTCATGACCGTCTCCTCAGGCCGGATGCCTCCAGCATGCTCGCGGCTCCAGCGACCCGCAGTCGTTGCCCGGGCGGGAACGGGTTCAACCAGCGGTGAGCGGCCCGGCGGGCTGCTCCGGATCCACGCGCAGCGTCAGGTCACCCGCCCGACCGGCCTCCCGGTCCTCGGCGGAGGCATTCGTGCAGTGGAACGATTCCACCAGCAACTGCGCGACAGCCAGCTGCGCCGTGCCGTCGCCGCTGGCGCTGCGCAGCCGCACCAGTAGGTCCCCCGAGCCCGTCGGCGCCAGCACTACGACGGGGGCCCCGCGTAGAGGCCGGGCGGTGTCGACGCCGAACCGCCAGTCGCCCGGCAGTGGATCGAGAGGTTCGAACCCGCCGGTGGCCCAGCGACTGCGCAGGGTGCCCTGGACGGCCTGGGCGGCCTCCTCGGTGGCTTCCTCGATCTGCACGAAGACCACGGCCTCCGCCTCGGCGCGGTCACTGCTCACGCTGCTCACCTCCGACCTGGTCCCGGGTACCAGGGTGCGCGCCGCAGTGCGGGCTCGCGCGGCCGGTCGGCCGACCGCTCGAGGGTCAGGGGTCAGCAGCTCTCGGTGGGGAAGTCGAAGCCGTACAGCCGGATGGTGCGGATGTCCCCGTCGTGCCCACTGTCGAAGCTGAGGTAGTGGCGCTCGTACTGCGGGGCTCCGTCCTCGGCCGGGGCCGCGACCTGGCGGGCGGCGAGCCGCTGCTCGTGGGCTGGCACCCCGTCGACCGAGACGGGGTGCCGGTGTCGCACCACGATGACGCGCTGCGGGGCGTCGTAACCGCTGATCTCCTCGGACACCCACTCCGATTCGGGCTGCTCGGGCTGCTCGATGTGGTCGGCCACGGTCGTACCTCCAGGGCGTGGAGTCGGTGCTCGCCCGGAGGGCCGCAGGGCGGCCCTGGGCGGGCCCCTGACGATAGACCTGCACCGGGGTGGGGTCCAGGCCCTACGCGCCGCTGCTCTGCGCCTTCTTGGCCGCGCGGGCGGCCTTCTGCGCCGCCGCCTTGCCGGGGGAGATGAAGACGCCGTCCAGCACCATGTCCATCAACTCCAGTACGGCGTAGGCCTCCTCCGAGCTGATCGGGTCATCGACCAGGTCGCCGTGCGCCGCCTCGTTGCCCATGTGCCGAATTTCGTGGGCAGCCTCCTTGACGTGCTCGTAGATGAACCCGCCTGTGAACAGGGCATCGATCTTCTTCTCCAGGGATCCGCTGGTGATGCCCTTGGCCTTCGCCGACGCCTCGATCACGGACCTGGCGCACATGAGCGCACCCTGGTGATGGCCCACACTCAGACACCCGTGCGCCTCGATCGCGAACTTGGTAATCGATTCCGGCACCGACTTGGGGTAGTCCCTCACCAGCGGACCAAGCGGGTACCACTTCTGAGGGAAGAACGCCTGGACGTGGCCCGACATCACCTCGAAGATGCCGAACGCGAACGAAGGCATATCGCAGCCCGAGCAGCGAAAGCCCTGCCAGCCGGGTCGGTCGCCATCATACGGAGGCCCCTCGTTCATCGAGGTGGTCTCCTTGAGCGGCCGCATCACCGTCTTGTGGCGGCACCAACCACAGCGCGCGTTCTGAGTCTCAACCGTCATGGCCGGACGCTACTCCTCACAGCACCAGCTCACGACCAGTTTCCCTTGGTCGTTCGCGCCAAGCCGGGCCCACAGCTCCTCGCTGGCCACTGCCGCCCAGACCCTGGACCACTGGGGCACTCCGGCGTAGGGTCACCGCACCGCCTGGGGGCACCAGTGCAGGGGCGCCAACCTGCACAGAAGGGGGCTCCAGCCCGCGCCTGGGCTGGAGCCCCCTTCGTCATACCCGTCCGGGCCCGCTGCCGGGCTGTCAGACCCCGACCCAGGCCGCCATGTTGGCGAGGGTGTCCGGGGTGGAGCGCTGCGCCCGCAGGAGGGCGGTGACGGTTTCCTGGACGATCGGGTCGTACCGGGTCTGCTGCGGGGCGACCGTGCGGGCGGCCCGCAGGTGGTTGAGGGAGCCGTCCTTGTCGCCGGTCCACAGGCGGGCGTAGGCGACCTCGACGTGGTGGCGGCCGCGCCTCGAGGGCGCCCAGTCCGCGGGGATCCGCAGTTCGTCAGCGGCCGCGACCGCCGCGGCGTAGTCCTTCAGCTCGGACAGGGCGGCGACGCGGTGCGCGCCGACGTTCACCGGCCCGAAGGACACCCACCGCAGCTTCGGGACTTCGCCGGTGGTGGCGGCGGCCCGCTCGGCGACATCCAGGTGCCCGAGCGCGCCGTCGCGGTCACCGGAGCGCGCGGCCAGCACCGCCGCGCCCAGGTGGAGCTGCCCGGTGATGGCCGTGCGCTCGAGAAGGTTGTCCGCCTGGCCGATCAGGGCCAGGCCGGCGGTGACGAGGCGCTGCCCGGTCGCGTACCGCCCGCCGCGCAGCAGGACGAGGGAACGCATGTACTGCCGGAGCCCGGCGAGGATCGGGTCTCCGGCGCGTTCCCCGGCCCACGCCATCCGGTCGAGGGCGAGCGCGGCGAGGTCCTGGTAGCCGAGCTTGGTGACGACGTCGTACGCGGTGCGGTAGACGGAGCCGAGCACCGACCACGCCAGCGTGTCCCCGCTGGTCGGGGCGAGGTAGGCTGCGGCGGTGGTCTCCTCGATGAGGGCGGGCAGGATCTGCGCGACCTGCCGGATCTGCCCGGCCCGCACCAGGCGGCACTGGTCCTCGGCGATGACGGACAGCACATTCGCCGCCCGCGGCCGTGGCTGACCCTCTGCCACGCCGAGGTCGAACAAATCCAGCGCATCCCGAATCGGCGTGACGAGCGCGTTGAGGTGGTCCTCGCGCAGCAACCGCATGTTGGGCTGCCCGGTCAGCACCCCGTACTCCAGGTGCAGCGCCCGGGTGACCGCGGCGATCAGCGCGGGGGTGGCGGGCTTCGCGCCCTGCTCGACCTGGCCGAGCAGGCTCACCGAGTAGCCGATCTGGTCGGCCAGGCGCTGCTGGGTGAGGTCGGCGAGCTTGCGCTGGACGGCGATCCGGCGGCCGACGTGATCCTCGGCCGCCGGGCCGCCGCCCGGGCCGCTCTCGGGCGTGCTGGTGGGTGTGGCGGACATGGTGTTCCCCCTCCTGTCGGCAGGGTCCTCAGCGTAGGCGCGCGGCACCGTGGCGGGGTACGCCCGTCTCACCACCGCGCCCCACCGTCGGGCCCGCACGCCCACCGAAACGAACCGTCCTGTGCCGGTGTGTGCCGGTATCACCCTCACGAACTGTGAGAGCAGCAGCGCGGTCTGACGATCAGTCTGGACACCCTCACCAGCACCATGCCCCGCGCGCGCGGTGCTGACCGCCACCCCGCCCTCGAGGAGTGCCCGCGTGACCAACCGGCCGGAGACCCGCCCGACCACCGACCCGGCCGCCC
Source organism: Kitasatospora sp. CMC57 (assembly GCF_045866025.2). Classification (NCBI taxonomy): domain Bacteria; kingdom Bacillati; phylum Actinomycetota; class Actinomycetes; order Kitasatosporales; family Streptomycetaceae; genus Kitasatospora; species Kitasatospora sp. CMC57. The sequence goes on from NZ_AP035882.1 coordinate 84,176, forward strand.
CCGAGCACCAGCACCTCGAAAGCCCGGCCACCCCGGATGGCCCGGCGGGCCCGGGCGGGTTACGGCCCACCCTGCGGCTGCTCCTCGCCGCCGGCCACAGCCTCGCCGAACTCAACGCCGCCGGCCGGGCACTCCAACAACGCCGCCGCCACGCCGCCGCCCCGGACGACGCCACCGGCGGCCCGGACCGCTGACCGCCCGTCAGCCCACGCCCCAGCAGCGGTGACTACTCATCTTCGTTGTCGAACTCGACAGCGTTGGCGGGGTCGAAGTGGCCACCCATGTGATCGAGGCCCTGCGCGACGGTCAACATCGACGACTGCAACTGCTCGGCAAGTGCCCGCGTGCGCTTGAGAGCAGCGAGCGCCCGGCCGGCCTCAACGCCGGGGTCGGTGCCGTTGTCCATCCGGATGGCGTCCGCCCGGTCGAGACGGTCCAGCTCCCGGTAGACCTGCTGCAGGGCCTGAGGCAGCCGCTGGGACAGTCGGGCGAGGGCCTGGGCAACATCGGAGACATCGCTGGGGCTTTCCGCCCACCTGCCGTCGATGGTGAGGTGGTTGAGGGCCCGTACGGCCTCAGCAGCGGCGTCGGCAGCGTCGTACGGCGTCTTGTAGTCACTCATGCCAGCCATCCTGCCGGAGCCAATGGCATGGCGTTGACAGGCTGCGCCGATTCGACCTCGGTTACTCCCAAGGGTCGACGCGGGGTTCGTCCTCCGTGCCGAACTCGGAGCGCAACTTCGCGATGTAAAGCGCCAGCTCCTCGCCCCGCTTGCACATCACCTCGCTCACCTCGGCGACCTGCTCGAACTCACCAGCCGCGACGTGTGAGGCGCCCAGCAGCGCGGACTCAGCGACCTGCAAGGCGTACACGGCGGTGGCCCACTGCCGGGAGGCGAGCGGGACGTTGCGGATCCCCTCGGCGCAGAACTTCGCCAAGTCCGCAGCCTGAGCCGACAGCCCGGCCGTCACCGCTGGAACGCTCCGCTGGTGAACGGCCAGCCAGCCCTTCTGGAAGTCGGTCTGCAACGCGGTGCCGCGCAACCCGTTCTCGACCTGCTCGGTGAGGCCCTTCACCATGCCGGCCATCTGCGCAGCCTCACCGCGGCCACCACGCGGGTGCGCAGCACTCCCTGAGGTCACCTGGGCGCCCAGGTTGGCAAGGAACTTGCGGTACGCCGACGGTGACGGCAGCTCGTAGGCGACGGCTTCGCCGCCCCGGCCGCTCGGAATGTTGGTCATGCCGCTCATCCTTCCGGCCCGCTACCCCCGACAGCAGCAGGCAACACCGCCAACACCCGGACGAGTGACACCTCCCGGACCTCCACCCGACTCCGGGCGGGGTCACAGCTCCGCAACATGCCCACCACCGGCCCGCCGCCGCTGACACCCTGTGCTGCGCCACACCGGCCCCGCAGCAGAGGACACCGCCATGGACCACACCCCCGACCCGTCCTCCCCGCGGGTGGGCCAGCAGCAGCCGGTGGACAAGCCGCCAGCCCCGCAGCAGGGGCTCTCGCGGGAGCCCCTGCGGGAGCCGGGCGCTGGGCCGCTGCTCGCACCGAGACGGCCCCGGCTGACGGCCGACCGCAAGACGGCAATCGGCGTCGGCACCGCCCTGCTGCTGGTCGCGGTGCTCTGGGCCACCGCCGCCAGCAGCGGCGACGACAAGCCCGACCCCGGCGCCCCAGCCCGCTGGCTCGACCACGGCGGCCAGACCGCCATCACCCAGATCTCCACCGACCTCAAGGCCATGGCCGCCGCCCCCAACTTCGCCGCGATCGTCGAGGCCTGCACCACCTTCAAGACCAACCTGCAGAAGGCCCAGGCTCTCGGCCCGATCCCCGACCCGGAAGCGCAGCAGCGCTGGTCGGCCGGCCTGGCCGCCGCCATCGACGGCGCGGACGCCTGCACGATCCCCGACCCCGCCAGCACGCGGATGGAGGACGACTTCACCGAGGCGAACACGGACTTCGCGAAGCTCCGCACCCGGCTGCTGCAGCTCGCCCGCGACGCCGGGTGACCCAGGCAGGCGTCTGCCAGCTACGGGTGGTCAGCACCCAGGGTCGGGCGGCGAGGCTATGGTGATGGTTGGCCGCCTGCGTGTCGGCCCGACTCCGAGCCGACCCCGCCCACGCCGGGAGCGGCGACCGAGGACAAGGGACTCCGTCTCACACGCCGTCACCGCCTCTGCCTGCACGGAATCATCCGACGCCACGGCGGGAAGCGTGGGCCCCGCTGGGAGAGCGATGCGGACATGACCGTCGACAAGAACGCCAAGCGCGCCGCCCGTGAACTCGCGGAGCTCGAGCAGATCAGCTACACCGCCGCCCGCCGGCGCCTCACCACCCAGCCCGAGCAGGTAACCACCCCGGTGCACCGCATCACCGTCGCCGCCCCGTGCCCAGTCGGCTGCGACGGGACCAGCCACTCGGAGTTCGCGTGCCGACGCTGGACAGCGGCCGACGCCAAGGACGTCGCCTCCTGGCAGGTACGTGAAGCGGCCGGGCTGCCCACCGGCCGGGCCTGGTCCGTCGAGCGCCGCTGCAACCGAAGCGCCAGCGCCATGACGGACCACCGATGGGCACTCGCACTCATCTACGCGATGCTCACCGACCAGCACCCCGAACTGCGCCCGGACGACGCCGCGCTGCGCGCAGCGGTCGAGGCCGACGACCTGGCCGCTGTCGACGCGCTGATGGACCCGCTGGACCGCGCGGTGCGAAGGCTCGTGACGGAGGACCCCGAGCAGTGGTGGAACGTCGCCAAGCCACGACTGGACGCCTACGTCGAGGCCGTCGAGACGGACGACCGCTGGCCGCAGACCTGGGTCGAGGCCGAGTACGCCAACCGACTCGCCCAACTGACCGCGAGGTGGCAGCGAGCGTGGACCGAGTACCGGAACTGGAACGGCTACCCGGACCAGGACGGCGTCCCCTGGTACAGCCTGCGCGGCGAAATGGACTCGTTCCTCACATCCCGGGCGGGCGGACACGCCCCCGGCACCCGGGTGCGCCTGGCGAACGGACGCCTGGCGGTGGTCTGGGCGCCGGTCTGGACCGAGACCGGCGCACCAACCGCCTACCGAGTACGTCTGCTGAAGCCAGCTCCGCCCGGCAGCATGTTGGACCTGGTGATCGACACCTTCAGCGACGAGACACACCCCGCCGCCGACTGCCTGGCGTAAGGGTGCCAGACCCACCTCAACCGTCGTTGAGCATGGCAACAGCACAGCAACGAGCCAGATGGGTTGCGCATGGACGCCGAGGATCTTGAAATCACGCCACTTTCAGGACCCAGCTGCGCCGGGGTTCGAGACCTGATCGTTCACCTGCTGGCGTCCCATCCCTTGGTGACAGGGGTCGGTGCCATCACGGAGTACCGAGGCGACGTGGGACTCAAGGTCGAGATCGGCGGTCTCGACTTCGAGGTCTGGGTGGAGCCAGCCTGATCCTGGCCTGGCGCACCGTCAGCTCCCCGGGCGGTCCGGCCCGGTGGCGCCTACGTCCCGGCGGAACCCGCCGACGATCGTCGCACCCAGCTCCTCGAGGTTGTGGCCCCGGCGGCACTCCGGGCCGTACCCGACGCTCTTCGACACCGGGTCCGTCAGCGCCTTCCCGCAGCCCCGGCACCGCACCGCGCAGGTGGCGAACGTCCGGCCGGTGCCCTCCGGGTCCGCGAGCAGCACGGCGTACACCCGGGCCACCCACGGCGCCCGATACTCCGCCAGCCACCCCTGGAACGCCCGCACATACACCCGATCCGCCACATCCCCCGCCTTCAACCCCTTCGGCAACCCAACCCGCCAGAACGTCACCACCTCCGACTGGTCGGGGTCCGTCACCGCGAAGTACCCGTCCGGCACGCCCTCGAGGGACGGACCCGTCCACGTGATCGTCTTCGTGGCCACTACGCCTCCACTGCCCGGGTCATGTCGGAGAAGGAGCTGAAATGCAGGGTCGCGGCCACTGTGATCGTCGCGGTCGGCCCGTTGCGGTGCTTACCCACGATGAGGTCAGCCTCCCCGGCGCGCGGGGACTCCCTCTCGTAGGCGTCCTCGCGGTGCAGCAGGATCACCATGTCGGCGTCCTGCTCGATCGCTCCGGATTCCCGCAGGTCGGACACCATCGGCTTCTTGTCGGTGCGCTGTTCGGGGCCCCGGTTGAGCTGGGCGATCAGGACGATCGGCACCTCAAGCTCCTTAGCGAGCAGCTTGATCTTGCGGGAGATATCGGAGACCTCCTGCTGCCGGGTCTCGGGCCGCTTGCCCCCTCCCGCCTCGATCAGCTGCAGGTAGTCGATGACCACCAGCGCGAGGTCGGGAGTGCGGTTCTTCAGGCGGCGTAGCTGCGCCTGGATGTCGAGGAAGGTCTGGGTGGTCTCGGTGACGAACAGGGGGGACTCGCTGTACCGCTTACCGGCGACCTTGAGGCGCTCCCAGGAGGCTTCCTCAAGGTGGCCGGAGCGCAGGAGGTGCAGGCCGACGCGGGCCTCGGCGGACAGGACCCGGAGGTTGAGTTCCCGCACGATGTCCATCTCGAGGGACACGAACGCGGCTGGGCGCCTGTGCTTGATGGCGCAGGCGCGGGCGAAGTCCATACCCAGAGTCGTCTTGCCCATCGCGGGTCGTCCGGCGACGACGATGACCTGGCCGGGCTGTAGGCCGTTGGTGAGGGCGTCCAGGTCGGCGAAGCCGGTGCTGATCCCGGTGAGGCCGCCCTGCTTGGCCTGTGCAGCCTCAATGAAGTCGAACGTCGCGCCGAGGGTGTCACCTGGGGTTTGGAAGCTGTCTGCCCGGTCTCGGGTCTCCACCGCTGCGGCGACCTCGGCAACGGCGGCCGCCATCACCGCGTCGACGTCGCCCTTCGCCGCGTAGCCCATCCCCACGATGCGAGTGCCCGCCTCGATCAGACGGCGCATCACCGCCTTCTCACGAACCTCGTTGGCGTAGTACTCCGCGTTCGCTGCGGTGGGCACGGTGTTGATCAGGGTGTGCAGGTAGGACAGGCCGCCGAGGCGGTCCAGCTTGCCCAGCTTGCGGAGCTCTCCTCCGAGGGTGACCGGGTCGACGGGCTCCGCACGGCCGTGCATCTCGAGGATCGCGTCGTGGATTTCCCCGTGGGCCGGCCGGTAGTAGTCACCCGACTTGAGGACCTCGGCGACTTCGGCGATGGCGTCTTTGGACAGCAGCATGCTGCCGAGCACCGAGTGCTCCCCGAAGAGGTCATCAGGCCGGCCGCCAGGGGGCTGCCGCTCGAAGCTCTCGTCGTCGGGGCTGGGCTCCTCGAGGTCGGGGTCGTACTCGTCGCGCTGCGGGCGGGTGGTTACGCTCAAGGTGATCTCTCCCAAGGGGATCAGGTGCGGCCGCCGGGCCTGGCGAGGTTTTCCGGCGGCCGCACTGCTGTGTCAGGAAACGTCAGCAGTTGGCAGGAAGGTGTTCAGAGCTTCGGCTTACGCATCGACTCGAGGAACGCGATGGTGTCGGGCGACAGCGGCGGCCGCTCCTGCTGCCGGACCTCTGCAATCTCCTCCGGCAGGCCCCGGGCAGGCCCAGCCTGAGACGGGATCGGAGCACCGGCGACCACCTCGTACAGCGGCAGGTCCTCGACACGCTTGGGCAGGATCCTGGAGTAGTCGTTGATGCCCTCAGGGTTCTTCGTCAGCTCCCGCACCAGCAGGGCACCGTAACGGGGCGTCAGCTTGGCCAGGGGCGGCCAGCCCTGCTCCTCGAGCGCTTCCAGGAGCTTCGGCGCCAGCCGCTTGGCGGATGAGCGCCCGGCCGTCCACGGCGACGGGAGCTTCTTCAGGAACATCGCGGCATCGAGCAGCTTCTCCAGGGAGTGCACCACCGCCACCTCCTCCTCCGGTCGTGACGCCGAGTCGTGGGGGCTGGGGGAGGAGGTATCCACCTCCTCCGGGGGGTGTGGGGGGTGGAACCCGGAATCGGGTTTTCCCCGATCCCGGCCCTGACCTGCAGGAACGTCCGGTTTCCGAACTCGGGTTTTCCCCGAACTCGGGTTTTCCCCGATTTCGCTCTGACCAGGCGAAACAGGGTTTTCCCCGAGTTCGCTAGCGCGTTCGACTGGCGGAATCGGGTTTTCCCCGATTCCGCCGCTGACCTGCGACGCTTCCAGCGAGCCCCGATCGAGGTAGCTCTGGTTGTTCGCCGGGTTCCGGTACACCCTGGACACCCACTCAGGGCGCTTCGTGGCCGGGTTGAACACCGACTCGCGGTACACGTGGCCGGCTGCCGTCAGGCGCGCCAGGACCTTCTCGAACCGGTCCAGGCTCATCTTCCAGCCGAGCTCGCGGAGCTCAGCGGCGAGTGCCTTTATGGTCGACGGCTCGTTCGGGTTCTGAAGCAGCAGCGCGGCCAGGACACCGAGGTCCTCCGGCTGCAGGCCCTTGGTGTGGATCAGTGGGCGGGTCAGCACGACTTCCTCGGGCGCCTCCCAGCCTCGGACGACGAAGCTGTTTTCGCTCACCCGCTAATCCGATCCATATGGAAGTTGGGTACCCTCATGGTGAGGTCCTTCGTTCGAGTGGGGGCTCATGGCAGCGGAGTCGCATCCCGCTGTACTGCTTGGACGGTCGGTCGGGTCATCACCCCGGCCGGCCGTTCGTGCTTTGGTGTTCGACTCAGCTGGTCGGTTCAATCTCCCAGCCGTACCGCAGCGTCCACTGGTGAGTGGGCATCACGTGCACGGCCACCTCGATGACGCGGCCTTCGGCGGTCTTGGCGACGTGGACGAGCTCGTACACCCGAGCGTCCTCGGCAAGCTGGAGGCTCTCGATTTCCTCGGTGCTCGGCGGCCGGACGTTGATCTCCTCGCTGATGTGCGCCTGGGTCAGGCCCAGCTCGGCGAGGCGAGAGATCATGCCGCCTGCGCCGGTGTCGACGTCCTCGAGCGGGCTTCCGAACGCCACCTCACCAGGGATGTACGAGGTCGCGAGCTGGACGGGGGTGTCGTCCGCCAGCATTCGCCGCGAGCGGGCGAGCGCGGAGATTTCATCAGCGGATACCCCGAGCAGCTCGGCCACGAAGCCTGGAGGCGTCACGCGGTCGACAGTGGTCTCAGAGAGGGCACGCATGCCGAGCGCGCGGACTTCGGAGTCGAACGCTCCGCGTGCCGGGGTGCCGGTAGCAGCGGACTCGCGGAATGACTTGGTGTACCGGGCGTTGGCGTCGCGCCGGATCTTGTGAAGGAGAGGAGACACGGCGTAGTTCCGTCCCTTCCGGATCAAGTAGCCCTCGGCGAGCAGGAGCCTGACGGCCTGCCCGACGGAGCCGCGGTTGGTGGTGAAGAGCTCGGCCAGCGACTTGTCGCCCGGCAGGGGAGCGCCGGGCACGTACTGGCCCTCTGTGATCGCTGCGCGGAGTTGATCCGCGACTTGTCGGTAAGCCGGACGGTTGCTGGTCATATGTGAACCCTACCTTTCATGCTCGATTGTCTCAACGCAATGCCAGTGGTTGCACTCGTATAGCGAGTATGTCACTCTTGGTGCGTCGCCGAAGGGGGGTAGCAACTCCGAGGCGCAACGCAAAACGGCCCTGAGCTGCGGTGGTAGCACACCGCTGCTCAGGGCCTGAGACCACTCCCACCTGCCTACAACAGGAGGACTGATCCTGATGACGGATCGTAGCGGCGCCACGGCGCCTGACGCACACCCGACCCCCGTTCCCGCTCCGGCGTCGAAGCCGGTGGAGCGGCCGCTGTCCCAGCGGTGCGCCGACCTCGAGACCCGCATCAACATCCACCTCGACCCGAACCGGAACCGGAGCGGGCGATGAGCTACATCGGTGGACACACCCCGGCGCCGCCCGCGCCGCAGCCGCAGTCGGACTCCGCCGGGCAGCAGGGTGGTTCGAAGTGAGCGCCCAGGGCGTCACGGTGGCCGGGGTTGGTGAGCTGGCTGGTGTCACTTCGGTGGTGCGGTCGCTCGGCCACACCACCACCGGCCCGCAGGACGCGGCCGCGCTGCTCCTCGCACTCGCCGGGGACGGTACCGGGGGCACGTCGCTGCTCGCCGAGGTGGCGGCCGCCGTCGCCCGGATCACCGGCCACGCCGCCGAGCAGCTGCCCGCCGACGCCGCCCGGCACGTCATCGAGGCGGCCCGGATGGTCGAGATGACGCTCACCCAGGTGGTGGGGGACTACCTCGCCGGGGCACTCGACCTCCTCGAGCAGCCTGGCCGCCTGCCGGTGGTGGAGTTCACCGCCCGGCACGGCCTGGTGGTGGAAGGCGACGACACGGTCGTGCCTTGCCCGGCAGTCACCACCCCCACCCCGGCGGCCGCCCCGGCCCTGGTACCCGCGTCGGCCGACGTCTCGGCCAGCGTTCTGGCAGGGGCGGCACGGTGAGCCGCCGTCAGATCGCCGCCGGCTACATCCGGCGCAGCGGCGGCACCACCACCGAGGTGCTGGCCACGCCCGAGCGGGTTGTCGTCCGGATCACCCGCGAGCCCGCCATCCGCGTCGACCAGATCCTCGACGCCGGCGACACCGCCGTCCTCAACCTCACCCACCAGTTCCAGACCCAGATGGGAGCAGCAGCATGAGCGACTACAGCACCAACGGTGGCTACGGGTACCAGCCGATCCCCACCCCGCCGCCGGCCGAGCCGCAGAAGTGACTGGCGGCATCTGACCCTGCTTCACCTGAACCGTCCCGGGATCATCCGGACCCGAACACTGACATGCATATGCCACAGGGAGACGTCGTGACCATCCAGCAGCGCCTCGACCAGGCCCAGCACGCCGCCGACCAGGCCGCCCAGAACTACGCCAACATCCCCGACGGCCCCGACAAGGACTACGCCGGCCAGGTCTGGTCCCGCGCCGTCGACGACCTCAAGGACCTCAAGGCGAACGCCATCCCGGCCTGAGACCCCAACGACCACCCAACCCACCACAGTCACACGACCGACATCGCACTGAAGGAGCCCCACCATGACCACCACCACCTGGCCCGAGGGCGTCATCGCCCGCTACCTCACCGTCTCCGGGGTAGCCCTCGCCAACCCGGACATCACCGTTGACCTCACCAAGGACGGCGGCACCGCCGAGTGCCGGGGCTGCGGCGACGACTGGGCGAACCCCGCCTATCCCACCACCGTCCGCCAGTGGGCCCAGTCCCACGCCGAAACCTGCCGCGCCATCCCCAACCCCACCAACTAAAGGACCCGCCATGGGCCTGTTCAACCGCAAGCGGAGCGCCCCCGACACGGCGCAGCTCCTGCCGGTCACCGACCAGCTGATCCGCCAGATCGCCGACCACGTCAACAACGGCCGCCCTGACGAGGCCAGCGCACTCGCCGAGCAGACCGCCGACCCGCAGCAGACCGCCCTCGCCGCCTTCCGCTACATCGACTGACCATCAGAAGGGAACCACCATGCGCCCCCTCCGCTGGGCCGTCGGCAAGGCCTACCAGCACCGTGCCATCCACCTCATGGAAGCCGAACACCTCGCCTGGGTCGCCACCGCCACCACCGGCACCACCTACTGGACCCTCGCCCCCGCCCTCGCCGCCGCCGACAACGCCATGACCGACGCCTACGACATCCACTACGAGTACGTGTTCACCAAGAAGTGGCCCGGCTGGCTCGGGATGGCCAACGGCCGCACCTCCCTGGAGATCTGGCGCGACCACGGCCCCCTCACCCCAGTGCCGCAGCAGACCCAGCGGTCCTGGGAAGCCGCCCACCGCGCCGGCCACCGGGCCGAGCTGACCCGGATGCAGCTCGCCGTCGCCCAGCAGGCCCAGGCCGAACTGCGCCGCCTGTACCCCGAGTCCACCGCCGCGTTCGCCGGCGCCCGCTAACCAACCAAACCCCCGCCGACCAGGAAGGAGACCCCGATGCCCGCCACCCTGCTCACCCGCCCCACGCTCGACCCCGACGTGCTCGGGCCGCTCCTGGTCGCCGAAGTCGAGGCATACCTCCGGACGGTGGCCCCACCCACCACCCGGCTCACCATCCCCGCCATCCCCCGCCACGGGCAGCACCACCAGCCCTGGCACCACCCCCACCCCGCCCTGCAGCCCACGCTCGCCCAGCGACTGTTCCGCCGGCGCCCCACACCGGCCGACATCACCGTCACCGAACACCTGACCCTGATGGACCGCTACATCCACCACCACGGCTGGACCCAAGGCGCCCTCTGGGACCCGGCCGGCCGGGTGTGCGTCCTCGGCGCCCACCTCGCAGTCCTCACCGCCGGATACGGCACCCCCACCACCGCCTGGCGCGCCCGCCTCCGCATCGGCAACCAGCTCGGCTACGCCGGCCACCCGATCCCCGTCGACGACTGGAACGACCAGCCGACCACCCGCCAAACCGACATCCACCGCCTGCTGCAGCGTGCAGCAGCCCACGCCTGAAAGGCGCGCCCATGACCAAGGACGAAGCCATCCGGGAGGCCGCCGCCGCGACCCTCGCCCACGGCGGCCCGCTCACCCTCACCGACCCGCACATCAGCCTCAACCTCGTCGGCGAAGCCATCGAGCTCGGTGCCACCCACAAGGACATCGAGAACGAGATGAAGCGCCAGCGGAACGCGGCCTGACCGGCGTGCCCACTCACTCCACCTTCAACAACCTCGGCGGCGCCACCGTCACCGTCACCCGCTGGGGCCTCCTCTACCGCTGGACCTGCACCGGCTGCCGCACCTACAGCAGCCCCACCTGGTCCCAAGGCACCGCCATCCGCGAAGCCAACGAGCACGCAAGCACCTGCCGCGCCAACCCCCGCTGATCGCCGTACGGCGCCGCACAGCACACGCGTTCTGTGCGGCAGCCGCAGGCACTCAGACCCCACCACACCACGAAGGGAACAGGACATGAGCTTCACCGCAGGCGACACCGTCGAAGTCATCTCATGCGCCGACGACCCCCGAGCCACCGGCCGCATCGGCACCGTCATCGACGAAATCCCGCCCGGCCCACTCACCCAGGGCCGCTGGACCGTACACCTCTCCTCGCTCCTCATCGGCCCGCTCCTGTGCCACACAGGCGAACTGCGCCGGGTGCAGCGGTGAGCCCCCGCCGCGCCTCGCAGCCCGAACTGCAGGCCCTCACCACCGTCATCACCGCCCTCGCCCTCTACCCCGCCACCTGGGTCACATGGTGGGCAGCCCCCAGTACCTACGCCATCACCTGGTACGCCCTCGCCACCTGCGCCACCAAAGCACTCCGCTGGGACACCACCCACACCCTCACCAGCGCCCACCACATCCTCCGCAACCACGCAGCAGCCCTCATCCGAGCCACCGCCTGGCTCCTCCAAGCCATCACCACCGCACTCCTCCTCGGCCTCGCCGAAGCACACCGCCGAACCCTCCCCAGCCCCAACTAGCCACCCGGAAGGAGCCCGCCGTGACCGCCACCACCATCCCGGCCGCCCCGGCCGCGACTCCCCGCACGGAGCTCAACCAGACCCAGAAGATCGTCGTCTGGGCCGTCGCTGCCGGCGCCATCTTCATCGCCACCCTCGGCTTCCTCGGCTCCTACGCCGCCGTCGCAGACCTCGCAGCCGACCAGCAGTTCGGCAAGTTCGCCAAGGTCTTCCCCATCGCGATCGACGCCGGCATCGGCGTCCTCCTCGCCCTCGACCTGCTCCTCACCTGGCTGCGCATCCCCTTCCCGTTGCTGCGCCCCATGGCGTGGGCGTTCACCGCCGCCACGATCGCGTTCAACGCAGCCACCAGCTGGCCGCACCTCCTCGGCACGTCGATGCACGCCGCGATCCCGGCCCTGTTCGTCGTCATCGTCGAGGCCGCCCGGCACGCCGTCGGCAAGCTCGCTCAGCTCCACGCCGGCGCTCACTACGAGAACCCGCCGATGTCCCGCTGGATCCTCGCCCCGTTCCCGACCTACCGGATCTGGCGGCGGATGCGCATGTGGAACATCCGCTCGTACAGCGACGTGGTCGAGATGGAGCGCGAGACGAAGGTACTGCGCGCCACGCTGAAAGCCCGTCACGGATTCGGATGGCGGAAGGAGGCCGCGAAGCGCGAGCTCCTGGCACTGCGTCTCGCGAAGCTCGGCACCCCGGTCGGCCAGACCCTGGCAGCCAGGTTTGAGGTGGCAGCGGACCGCCCTGCCAGCCGCCAGCGACCTGCCACTGCCATCCCTGGCATCACGGAGCGCCCTGCCAGTCTCCCGGCTGCCACTAGCACCAAATCTGCCACCGCCTTGCCTGCCAGTGCCACCCCGAAGACTGCCAGTGGCAGTTCCGCGTACCTGCCACTGGCAGAAACCCCGAATGCCACCCGCATGCCAGCACCTGCCCTGGCAGCCAGCGACCTGCCAACGCCAGTTGCCAGCCCGGCTGCCACTGCCAACGAAACCGCCCCCACCGTTGGCACGACCAGCCCTGGCAGCAAGAGCACTACCACCGGCGAGCAGCGCGACCTCGACGAGGTCGCAGACACCTTCCGCAAGCTCGCCGCCCACCTCGGCAAGTCACCCTCCGACGCCGCCCTCGCCGACGCGCTCGGCGTCGGCCGCTCCCGCGCCCAGCAGCTCCGCACCGCAGCCATCGCCGCAGGCCACAACGACCTCGAAAAGCCCCTCCGGGCCGCCTCCTAAGGACTATGACGTGACGTCGACCATCCGAGCCGAAATCGCCCCGCACGCCCCGCAGATGCCCGCACAGGCCCACGTCACGTCAACCCTCGTCCCCGCCAAAACCGCAGACCAGGAGGCCTCCACCGTGTCCCGCCTCTGCGGATGGTGCATCCGGCGCCGCTACGAACTCGCCCCCGCCGCAGGCAACATCAGCATCACCGCACTCGCCTGGGCCCAGCACCTCGCAGGCGTCACCCCCAGCGCCGGATGGGCCTACGCCGCAGGCACCCTCGCCATGGGCGGCATCACCAGCTGGGCCCTCGGCAAGAGCACCAAGGTGGCCACCTTCGCGGGCGTCACCACCGCCGCCCTCGCCGAAGCCGGCATCAACGCCATGGCAGGCCCCGGTGCCACCGGCCTCGTTGCCACCGCCGTCACCACCGTTGGCAGCTACGCCATCTACGGGCCCTGGCTCCTCAAGCACCGTCGGAAGCTGGCAGCCACCGGCACCGCGTCTGCCGGTGGCAGCCAGGGCCTGGCAGCTGCCACCCCTGCCCCCCTGGCAGGTGAACCGCTGGCACTGGCAGCCCACACTGGCAGCCCCGGACGCGAGGAGCAGATCCTCCATGAGGGACTGGCAGCCCTCGGCATCCTGCCACTGGCAGTCGAAGGGTTCACCGCCGACGCCAACGGCTGGGCCGCCCTCGTCACCCTGCCACCCGGCAAGGCCACCAGTCCCGCCGCCGTCAAGGCGCAGCGAACCCAGCTCGCTTCCAACATGGGCCTGTCCGGCCGGCTCCGCCTCACCCCCGGACCCAACAGCAACCAGCTGCTCGTCAAGGTCGACCTCAACGACGTCCTCGCCGAATCCATCACCTGGCCCGGCCCGTCGATCACCAGCGTCAAGCAGCTCATGAAGCTCGGCCTGTTCGAAGACAACGAGGAGATCCTCCTCGACCTGATGAAAGATCACATGCTCGTCGCCGGGGCCACCGACATGGGCAAGTCCGGGGTCATCAACCTGATCCTCGGCAACCTTGCCGCATGCTCCGACGCCGTCGTCCTCGGTGTCGACATGAAGCCCGGTGCCCTGGAGCTCGGCCCATGGGAGAGCACCAT